>DATEGV010000091.1:0-11182 GCA_035279925.1 Ktedonobacterales bacterium
ACGGGACGGGCAGTGGGCTGAAGCCCACCCCGTACGCCACGAATACAGCCGGATTTCGGTAAGAGATGTTGGCGCACGGTGCGCCATTCTTTGCGATAGGATACCACAGCGATGCGCCATAAACTTGGCAGAAATCTGCGTGATAGTGTGTCCGTACCCCGGCGCCAGAGCGCGGCGGAGGCTGGGGAATGAGGACAACTCACCCGCCCGCGACCGCCATATACGTCACGCCTCCGCCCGGCGCGATGTTGAGTTGGTAGAGCGCGCGTCCGGGATAGGCGGCGCGCAGCTCCGCATACTGGCTCGCGTCGCCGGCCAGCGCGTAGAGCACATCCTGGCGCAGCATCGGATCGTTGAGGGGGAACAGCACGTACTCGTAGAACGTGTAGTCACCCGTCACGATGATCGCGTGACGCAGCCCCGGCGCGTAGATGCGGTCCAGCGCGATATGCGTCCCGGCGGGCAGCCCCGTGAAGTTGTCATGCAGGGCGATCTGACGCGGCCAGAAGTAGACGAGTGAGCAGGCCAGGAGCGCGGTCATCAGCGCCACCGTCGCCACGCTCACCCGATGTGCGGCGCTCGGCTCCCCTCCGTGTGGAGACGCGATAGTGATCGGTTCAGGTTCCCCCTCTCCTGTGGGAGAGGGGGCCAGGGGGTGAGGTCTACGCGCCCAGACGCCCAGCCGCGCAAGCTCCACAATCCCCCGCGCCGTCAGGATCAGCAGAAACGGCAGCGTCTCGAAGAGATAGCGCGGGCCGAGATAGATACCGTGGTAGAAGT
The DNA here is from genome assembly GCA_035279925.1 of Ktedonobacterales bacterium. Classification (GTDB taxonomy): domain Bacteria; phylum Chloroflexota; class Ktedonobacteria; order Ktedonobacterales; family JADMIN01; genus DATEGV01. The sequence continues at coordinate 781 of DATEGV010000091.1, forward strand.
AGCCGATGTACGCGCCCGTCAGGATTACGCCTCCCGCCAGCAGCAGCCGGTCCGCGAGGATAGCGCGGCGCAGAATGAACGGCGTGAAGATGAAGGCTAGCGTCAGATAGAACGGCCAGCCGAAGAGGTCAATCGCCAGACTGCTGAGCAGTTCGTCCAGATTGACAAGGCCCGCCGCGAGGGTGTGTTGCCCGTAGAAACCGACGCCCGGACCAAAGCCGAAGTGGTCGCCCGGATTGAAGAGCAGGCGTGGCGAGACCGTCGCCTTGCCCGTCAGCGCCGCGGTGTAGGCCAGATTCGCCGCCGCGAAGAGCAGCGCCACCGCCAGCGCCGCGACCACGGCGATCAGGCGGGGAGAATCCAGCGGCGACGAGACACGCGCTGCCGGCTGACCATCCGCTCCGGCCTCCCGACCGGTGAACAGCGCCAGCAGCGGCCGCCAGCAGAGCGCGATCACGATGGCGGCGGCGATCACCGCGAAGGCGAGGCCCACCTGATCTCGGGTAAGTTGGCCCATCCCGAAGAAGGCAACCGCCAGCGGCAGGTTCCAGCCGGCGCCACCCTGCGCGAACCGCAGCAACAACCAGAAGCCCCAGACGAGGAAGAACAGCGCGACGGCATGGCTCAGATAGCTTGCGGCGAGGTAGCTGTAGAACGGCGAGAGGCCGCCCAGCAGCACCGCGATCGTCGCCACCCGCCGGTCATAGAGCCGCGCCGCGATCAGGCCGATGCCCAGCAGCGCCAGCGTCCCGAGCAGTGGCTCGACCAGCCAGGGCATGCCCAGCAGGACGCCCACCGCCAGCGTCATTCCCGTGCCGGGCGGATACTGCGTGAAGCGCTTGCCCATCACGTCCAGCATGAACGCGCCGGGAAAGCGGTCGGCGGCCGCTGGCGTCGGTACCCAGAGATGACCGCCGGCGAACGTCTTCGCGCTGAAAAGATAGGCGCTAGCGTCGTAGATGTGCGGCTCCGCATGGAACTGAACCAGCGCGATCCACGCGACGAAGATGAGTGAGAGCGGCAGCGCGGCCAACGCGACGGGATGCAGCGAGCGCGCCAGCTGGTGGTAGGTTGCCGTTACGACGGTGCGGATGAAGCGCGCGGCGGTTGGGATGATCTCACTCCGTGGGCTGTCCTCACCCCCTGCCACCTGGGCTGCCTCATCCCTCTCGCCCCTTCCCCCTGCCGAGGGAAGGGGAGCCAGCGACGCGACCTCCGGGCCAGGTTCTGGCTCCCCCTCGCCCCGTAGGGAGAGGGGGTTAGGGGGTGAGGACATCTCCGGCTCCCCCTCTCCTCGTGGGAGAGGGGGTTGGGGGGTGAGGTCCGCTCCAGTTGCCCTCGCCCCCACCACCCCAATGGCCGCCTCCACGACGAGCACCGCGAGCGTCAGGAGCGTCGCCCAGAAGAGCACGCGCACGATGAAATCCAGGACCATCGCGGCGAAGGGGCCGGGTTGCGTGGGGAAAAAAGTCGAGACGACCGGCTGCTGATCCGCGACGCCGTTGACGTAGCGTTGCGCCGTCACGCGCCGATTGTTGCGGTCAATCGTGATGGCATAGACGCTGTTCGCCGCCGTCACCAGCTCGAAGGAGACCGGCGTCTCCGGGCGCTGTAGCCGCACGCCGATGTGCACCGTGGCGACGGAGGACAGCGCCACGAGTCCCGCCCCCGGCCACGCGACCGCCGTATCCACGCGCCCATCCCCGATCACGCGCAGATCGCGCCAGCGGCTCGTCCCGTTCAGATCGCGCATCCACGCCTGAAAGCGGTAGTACGGCGAGGGCGCGATACGGCTGAGATAGCTCGTGTCCAGCGTAAAGTTGTTGGCGCTGTCCGTGCCGTCAATCTGGTACTCATGGACGAGCGGATCGCGCGCCGGGAACTGGAGCGCGAACGGCTGGCCTACGTCTCCCAGCGATAGCGCCTGCCCATCTATCGTCAACGTCGCCGCCCCACCGCGCAGATCCAGCGCCACCGGCAGCGCCACCTGATACAGCAGCGCATCCAGCGCCAGCAGCCCGACGAGCAGGAGCGCCAGACCCAGCGCCAGCCGTGGCAATCGTCCGCCGATGAACCGTCGCACGCCGCCCACCGCTCGACCCTCCACACGCGCCAACACATCCGTTCCCAGCGTGCGTTCACTGTACCACGGCTGTCTCCCGTGTTACGAGTCCAGCTCGGCCGGACCGGGGCGAGCTTCGCGGCATGGATGTTGCATGCCTTTTTCGTCGCGTGGGGAGGGAGATGACACTCCCGCCGGTTCGCGGGCGCGGACCGCTGAAATCGCCCATCGCCGGGCAGACTTCGTCAACGACGAGGAAGGAAGCAGCCAACATGAACGATGACATGCGTGACGAGCGCGCCGACGCCGACCTGAAAGAGCGCGGCGCCAAGAACAACGCCAAGGGTGGCCTGGACAAGCTCACCGGCAAGGTGCAGGAGGCCGCCGGGAACCTCACCGGCAACGACAGCATGGCCGCCAAAGGCAAGATGAAGCAGATGAAGGGCGGCGCCGAGCAAGGTTTGGGCAACGCCGAGAACACCGCCGGCGACGTGATAAACCCGTAGGTTCGTCATCGAGCCGTGACTTGATCCCCCTTGAGGATTCGTCCTTGAGGGGGATTTTGTATGCCAAAACAGATCCGCCTTGGTTCTTGGCGTTGGGGCCGCCTCACCCCCTGCCCCCGCTGCGCACTGGCGCCCATTGCGTGTCCGCGAGCGGCCGGCTATACTGGCGGCGTGCAATCAAACACGCCTCGGCGTGTCGGTGTTGGCGTCGCCCGCGCTCGGCGCGGACGAACGTCGGGAGGGATCGTCATGCGCGAGAGGCGCTCTGGAGGCATGCGTGCGCGCGCGCTCCGGTTGGTCGTGGCGTTGGTCGCCGTGTCGCCGCTGCTGGCCGTAGCGGTGGCGGTGGCCCCGGAGGCGCACGCGGGTGGTGGCTGCGTGAGCGGGCCGTGCATCCATTGGGACACCAACATGGTCTATTCCGGGCTGAACAACGGCAACCCGGAGGGGCCGGTTGGCGAGAATGTGACGATTCATGGCGGCGGCTATCCCAATGGCGCGACGATCAGCTTCGCCGTCGTCCCGGGCGACCTGCTGCAATCCACTCCGCAGACGTTCTGCGCCTCGTCCGCTAAGGTGGCGCTGAGCGGGGCGACGACCAGCAACGCGACCGGGGCGTTCAATTTTTCGTTCGCGTGGCCTGCCGCCGCGGGCTCCGGCGACTGGAGCGTCTGCTCCTATGACGCGGGCCATAGCCCCTACAACGCGCTGGACGATGGACCGTTCTCGGTGCTTTCGAGCAGCCCGGTCGCGGTGTCGGCTACGAAGCCGAGCTTCCAACTTGGCGAAACCGTGACGGTGACGGGACTGAACTGGCTGCCCGGCGGGCAACGCCAGATCACCGCCTACATCGGCGCCTGCGTGGATTGCGCCACGGCGCCCATCGTCAGCGCCGCGACAACCTCCGGCGCGGACGGCTCCTTCACGGTGAACCTGACGATTCCGGCCAGCGCCGCGCTTGGCAGCTACTTTGTCAGCGCCAACGGCTACACGGGCTTGCTGGATGTCGGGCAGACCGGCTCGATTCCGATCACCGTCGTGGCGGCGATACCGACGGCGACGACGCTCGCGCCGACCGCGACGAGCGCGACCACCAGCACGGCCACTGTGCCGGCGACCAACACAACGGCGACGAGCGGCGGCGCGCGGACCGGGAGCAGCGGCGGGACCGATAACACGACGCTGCTGATCGGCCTGATCATTGGGCTGGTGGTGTTGCTTGCGGCGCTTGCGGGACTGATCGCCTTCATCGCCACGCGACGCAAAGCGGCGGCTCAGGGGCCCGGCGCTCCGCCAGCGGCCCCGCCCGCGCCGGTTCCGGCACCCACCCCGGCGTATCGCCCGCCGCCCGGCGCGAACGCTCCCTACGGCATCCCCGACTACGGGGCGCTGCCGATGCCCGATTGGCAGGAACCAGTGAACGCCTGGGACCGCGGCGCGACTTCACTGCCGGACGACGATACGACGATTCCAGGGCAGTACGCGGCCGCCGATCCCCTCTCGGAACTGTATCCGTCGCCGCTACCCCCACAGCCTCCCGCTCCCAGCGCGCAGGCGCCGGACGCCGGCAAGACACGGGCAGACGGGGACGGGCAGACGCGGGCCAGCGACGATACGGAGCCGTAAGCGGAGATGGTCGCGCGGCGCTCGTTTCCTGCTCTCACTTCCTGTGTTGGGAAGGAGGCTGGAGGGTGAGGTCTACTGACTCTACCCCTCGGCGGGCGCGGGTTGCTCCGTCGCCGTCACTCCCGCCAGCGCCTCCCAGACGTCGGCGCGCGTCGTGCGGGGCAGCGGCCCAAAGACGGGGCGTTGCTCCAGGATCAGCGGCTCCGTGTCAGGCCCCAGATCCAGCGCGCAGACCTGGGCGCTCGCCGCCAGTAGGAGCAGCCAGTGGACGGTGTTCATCAGCGCGTCGCCGACATAGGGATGCGCGCGGCGCGACTGCGCGAGGCGCACCTGGACGCGCGCGCCGTCGTTCCAGGCGACCGCCAGCACTCGCGGGGCGCAGACAGCGTCCAGCCGGGGTACGCGGCTGGCCTGCCCATGCCGCCAGCGGCGCGCGAGCTCGGCGTCGCTGACCCACTCGACGTGGCAATCATATTCGCGGGTGGCAAAGTACCAGGCGTGGCGAAAGTCGGTCGGCATGGCGCGCATCTTCCTCTCAGCGGCGATGGACTGTGCCGCTGGCGGGCGACGCACGCAGGCGTAGGGCCACGGATGAGGTGAAGTGGCCGATTTCTGTTGCCCACCGCGGACGAGAGAAGTTCCGCTGACGCGGCTCGCCGTCACGCGCGCGCCCGTTTCCGCGTCTGGTACCCTGTGACACCGTAGCCGCGACCATGCTATACTGGGCGGCGGCTCAGCTCTTCCCAATGGGAGGTCCGGTGATCGAGGACAACTGGCGCCAAAGGAGCGTGTTTTGGAGCAGCGGGAAGCTGGAGACGGCGCCATAGCGCGTGGAGGGGTGAAGGCTCGCCTCGCGCGTGGGGCGGTCGCGCGTAGACCCTTCTCCGCTCTCGCGGCTGTCGCGGCAGCCCTGGTGTTCATCTTGCTGGCGCAGGCGCTGGCGACCGGCGACTTCGCGCCGCTGCGGCTCGGCGGCGTACGCAACGTCGTCAACAACGGCGCCGTGAGCGGGCAACAGCCACAGCCACAGCAGCAATATCCCCGGATTCCCACACCCGTTCTCGGCGAGCTAGACACCACCCAGGCGACGCTCAGCGCCATCGCCGGAACGTCACCCTCGGACGTCTGGGTCGCCGGATCGGCCACCAGTGGCGCGCACACGCAGGGGGTGAACACCAACGCGCTCATCCTGCACTTCGACGGCAGCCGCTGGTCGTCCGTCGCGAATCCAGCGTCTGACCCAATCAACGGCATGGCGATGGTGGCGCCCGGCGATGGTTGGGCGGTTGCTGGGAGCAACATCCTGCGCTACGCCGACGGCGTGTGGCAGCTATTTCAGACGTATCCCGCTGGTCAGACAAATGGATCATACCTGAACACCGTCTCGATGTCGTCGCCGGATGATGGGTGGATCATCGGGAGCCAGCCAGGGAACGGCAACGGTCCTGGCGCCGGCATCCTGCTCCATTACACGGGAGCACAGTGGCAACCGTATACCTACCCATCTTTCGCCCTCAATACGACGCTGCTCGACATCTCGATGTATTCGCCCAATGATGGCTGGGCGGTGGGGAGCCAGTACAACGCCGACACCGTGACGGGCGTGGTCGCGCACTATCAGGATGGCGCCTGGACGCAGGTGGGAACCTTCAGCGGCGCCAATCTGGTGCGCGTCTCACCCGCCGGTCCGGATGAGGCCTGGGCGGTCGGCATCGGCGGCCCCACTAGTGGCATCATCGTCCACTGCTTCAACGGCGTGTGCCAGCAGGTTCCCAGCCCGACACCGAACATCCTCAGCGTCGTTGCGACGCGCTCCTCCAGTCAGACCTGGATCGGCGGGGATGGCGCGGTTATCTTCCGCCGCGACGGCGGCCAATGGACGCAGCGCAATCCGACCTACCATCAGGTCTCGCTGACCGGTCTGCTCGCCTTCTCGGATCGGGACGGCTGGGCGATAGGGCAGAGCAGTGGGGTCAGTCTACCGCCCGGCGTAGTAATGTTCCACTGCGTCAACGGCTCCTGGCGGGTGTATCAGTTGCATGTGCGGATCAACGGATGAGCGAGCGGATGGGTGATATGGAGTACGACGACACGCGCTCAGCGTTCGACGCCCCAACCGATGTGGAGGTAACGTCCCTGGCGCCGCGGCGATTGCCGACGCGCCTCTCGCGGCCGGTGGCGGCGCGCGTGCTTGCGATTGCCGGCGCGGTGCTCTTCGGCCTCGCCGCCTGGACGCCGTGGATGGTCGTGGCGATTCCGGCGAGCGGGACGCGGCAAGTCGTCGCGTCGTTCCCGGACAACGCGCAGGGGATCGCGCTGGTCTTCTGGCTGATGTTCGCGCACGGCAGCGCGGACCCCGCGCACATCACGCAGCATCCAACGATCACACACCTGGCCGGCGCGCTCTGGACACTGCTTCCTGCCGTTGGTATCCTGCTTGCTCCGCTGCTCTGGCGTCGCCCGCTGACCCTCGGCGGGCTTTGGGCGTTGCGGCTCTACACACTCTGGCTGGGGTTGGCGGCGCTGCTCTCGCTCTGCGTCGGCGGCACACTGGAGTGGTACGCGCGCCACTCGACCGGGCCATTCAATAGCCCGTTCAACAGCCTGATCTGGCAAACACGCTGGGGATTGCCGCTGGCCGTCGTCGCGCTGGCGATCTCGGCGTTCGCGACCATGCGGCTCTGGCGGGAACGCGCCCTGGCCTACGCGCAGCCGCCCATCGTCCCGTCCCCCCACTCCCAGCCGCAACGGTGGGCCGCGTGGACGCTTTCGTTGGGTATCGGCCTGTGGCTGGTCGGCTTCGTCGTGACACCCTGGGCCACGGTCAATTGTACGGATGTGCCGTTTACGCTGAACCACTTCGTCGAGGGGTCGTGCGCCGGCCTGGATTCAGGCGACGCGCTCTCGACGCTGGCGGCGTTTCATCTCTCGCCGACGGTGTGGATCTTCGGGCGAGGCATCTACTCACTCTACGGTCTGCTGATCGGCGCGGCTGCCCTCTTCATCATCGGCGCGTGGATGGCGCGGCGTCCGACACGGGCGTACTGCGTGTGGCTCTGTCTCTGGCTGGCGGCGGCCTCCATCCTCGCGTTTCTCGCCGCGCGTGGCGTCGCGCGCATCACGGTGGATTCGCCGGTGCTCGCGGCGCAAGCGGTGGGGCAGTGGCGCGGCGCGGTGGGCATCCCGATCACCCTGGCTGGGCTGCTGGTGGCGTGGCTCGCGGTGATCCCGCTGGAGCGCGCGCGGGCGCCGGGCGCGGCGTAACCCTACACGTATCCCGCTACATAAGACGACGCTGGCAGATCTGGCGACGCCTGATGAGCCAGGAGCGTGCGGGATATGCGATATCTGAGCATGAGCGGGACGGGCGACCTCCTCGCCCAGCGGTCGCGCCGCATGCGGGCGCGCGTGTTTGTGACGCTGCTTGGCGTGGCGGTGTTCGCCATTCTGCTTGCGGCGTGCGGCTCCATCGCGCAGGGCCAACCAGGGAAGCCGCCGGCGCATACGCCTATCGCGCTCGCGCCCAGCCCAACACCTACATTCACCAGCGTGCCCACACCGACGCCGCCTTCCACACCGACGCCGTCTCCCACGCCGGTCTCGACAGCGGTCCCGACGGCGATCCCCCAGCCAACCTCGCCCCCGCTCGCACCACCGATCCTTGACGTGCGGCCGTCATCTATGAGTATCGTCGGCCACCTCGACTGTACAAAGACCACTGTCTACGTGTGCCAGGCCGCCGTCGTCGCCCTCGCGAGTAACCAACGGGCGCTGCGCTGGACGACCGCGACGAGTGTGCCGGGGCGGGTTGGCTTCAGCCCGGCCAGTGGGACGCTCGCGCCGGGGCAGAGCCTCATTATCACGATCACCGTGCCGTTCAACGATTGCACGCCGGGGCTGTTCAGCTTCCACGGGCCGGCGAACACGCACACAATTAGCTGGGCGTGCTGAGCGACGCGAGCGGGCGCGGATAAACTGTTTACGAATTGTAATCGGATGGAAACGTGGGTCCTTGATGGCAAATCGCCGGCTTTCGCAAACTGTCGGAATAGTTGCGACGGTTATTATCTGCGAGGTGACCCGGAACGAGTGACGCGGCACGCTCCCGCCACGCCACCTGGCCGATGGCGAGCCGGCGTACGCGAAGCCACGCGGCCCGCCGACATGTTCTTACACCAAGTCATTCTGCGTAACTCCGTCTAAACTCCCTCTACTGATGTTTGCATGAAGAGCGAAAGCGTTGCGTTTCTTCTCAAGAATAGATTGGCTCAGAGATTCCCAGATTTCTGGGATGGATTGATCGGGTCGCCAAGGTCATACTGCTTCTGTCGAGAAGAACGGCGTGTCTCGGCAGAAAGGAAACACGATGGTCCTCCTACAGATTGAGCATGCTACACTTAACTTTGAGGCTTGGAAAACCTCATTCGACAACTTTGCGGCGCTCAGGCAGCAGTCGGGCGTGCGCCGTTACCGGATCTCACGACCGATCGACAATCCAAACTTTGCCATGATCGAGCTAGAACTCGACAGTGTACATGAGGCGCAATCCCTCCTCGCCGCCGTGCAGCAGGTATGGCAGCGTGTCGGAGGAACGCTGATCAATGACCCTCACTGGCGGATCTGCGAAGTGGCTGAAACACAGGAGTTAACCCCTCACCACAATGTGTAGGACGCCCAACACCAAACACGCTAACCATGTCATCACGCCACCGGGCGAGCGTTCCTTTGCTGGGACGCCTGCTGGGATGGCTTGATTGGGTTGCTGAGCGTGTCGTGCGTAGACGGAGGCGCCGTGATGAATCGAGATATCGCAGCCGAGTCGAACCGATTGGCGATGATTCGGCTTTGCCACATCGCCCTGGACTCTCAAACCCTGCGAACTCGTCTGCTCCAACGCCTGCGCACGATCATCCCTTTCGACTACGCCTACTTCTCCACGACCGATCCAGCGACACAGTTTGCGACCAGCTCGGTGCTCGTTGAGGAGCCGCCCGCATGGTGTATGTCCGTCTTTCTTGAGAATGAGTTCCTGCAGGAGGATTTCAATAAATTTCGCGATATGCTGCGCCATCGTCAGACAGTTGGCATGCTCAGCGAGGCAACCGGGCACGATCTGCCTCGCAGCCAACGCTATCGGGAGATGCTGGCTCCGATGGCCATGGACGATGAGCTACGCGTAATCTTTGTCACGAATTCCGCCTGTTGGGGAACCCTCTGCTTGCATCGAGGACAAACGCGCCGGGGTCAATCCCAGTCGGGCTATACCCCTTCCGAGGCGGCCTACCTTGCGCACCTCGCTCCGCACATTGCGGACGGGTTGCGTAAAGCGCTGCTGCTAGGCAATGCCCCCTCAGGGAAACTGCCGGATGGCCCAGGAGTGCTGATTCTTTCCGAGGATCTTTCCATCGTGGCAACGACGGTCGCGGCGGAGCACTGGTTGATGGAGCTGACCGAGGCGGAGGCGGGAGACAAATCTGTTCTTCCACGTCCAGTCCGCAGCGTCATCGCTGGCCTGGAGGCGATCGAGCGCGGCCTGGTAGCGACCAACCGCACACCGAAGGTCCGTCTACTCACGCGGTCAGGGCAATGGTTAGCGCTCTATGCGTCACGATTGAGAAGCTCAGACAGCCAGGCGCAGATCAGCGTGATGTTTGAGATTGCGCGGCCCGCGGAAATCGCGCCCCTGATCATGCAGGCATACCAGCTCACCAAGCGCGAAGGAGACATCGCACAGTGCGCTCTGCTCGGATGGTCAACGACAGCGATTGCCGCCAACCTCCACATCTCATCGAACACAGTGCAAGACCATCTGAAAGCGATCTTTGCGAAAGTCGAAGTCGGCAGTCGAGGAGAACTGGCGGCGCGCATCTTTACGCAGCAATACCTCTCGCAGTTGCAAGTGGACGCCGCAGTGGATTCGTCGGGGCAATTCACGGCGCCAAATCATCCCTCAACATGGGCCAGAACACAGACCAGCCACTTGTCTCAAAACGGCTGAAGGCTCGATGTCCGTCCACATGGATTCGCCTTGTTAAACGACATGCGCTAGCATTTGCGCGGACTCCGCAACTCGAAATCGCTTGACTCGGCTGCTCACGAGCGAAAGCAATACGGGAAGGTTAGCTGTTCATGCAGGGATAAGTGACTCTGTGTAGACCGTACCTCGTCCCCTGTCCCGCAAGCAAAACACTCCCGTCTTGCCAGCGAC
>DATEGV010000092.1:0-2215 GCA_035279925.1 Ktedonobacterales bacterium
CGGATGAAATTGCCCTTGACATTCGCCTGCTATGGTGTACTAGATGATGCAGCCGGAGGGCGATGGATGCGCTCTGGCATCGTGGCGAGACACGCCAGCGCCCAATGGATGAGAGAAAAGCGGCAGATCATGCGACCGATAGTATTCGCAAAACATGATACCTGGGAACAACCAGTGTTCGGGCAGGCGCAGAACTATCTGTGCTCGCTCATGAACCTGGCTGTCGGTCTGCCACATCCCACGGGAGGATAGGCGCGCGTGCGCGGTGTCGGACGTGGGGGCAGCCGCTCTCACGTCCATTTTGTTTTTCCGCGCAGTTCGCGGAAGAAGGAGAAGGAAATCGTATGGCTGAGCCAATCCAGCGCATCGAGCCGACCGAGCCGATGCTGCACGTCCGCTTCGAGGGCGTGAGCCGCCAGATGCCGCTGAGCGCGCTCCATCTCGCGCCGGACGCCAGCGAGGCCGAGGTGCTGGCCGCCCTCGCGAATTACTTCGACGTGGCGGTTGGCCGATTTGCGCCGTACGTGGTCGAGCGCCACGAGAACGGCAACATCACCGTTCGCCCGGAGGCCGTCTTCGGGTGACAGCGCAATCTCGGCCTTGAAAGGCCGGGGTAAAGACGACGGGGCGTAAACGCCCGCGTCGCGGCAAGATGACCATTCATGGTCCATCGTTCTTACTCCGGCCATTGATGGCCGAGAGCGCGGAAGTTCGCCCGCACGGGCTTTGCCGCCGACCGGGATTAGCCGCGGCATTCATGCCGCGAAGTTGGCCCGCGCCACACATTCCCAGGAAGGGAGGGATGCACCAATGACCGAGCGAGACCTGCGGCTGGACCTGCTCAACACGCTGTTGACGACGCCGCACCGCAACCTGACCGCACTCTATCCCCTGCACCAGGAAATCCTGACGCAGGACCCGCGCTTCTACGTACGGCTGGCCGCGTGGTATGCCGATCACGGCGAGGTACGCGACCACCAGGAGATGTTCGTGATCTGCCTCTGCCTCTCGCAGGCGGAGGGACACCGCGACGTCGGCCTGGCGCTGCTGCGTCGCCTGCCGCCGTACCAGCTCGCCCGCGTGGTGGACTTCATCAAGGGCCACCAGGTGAAGCGGCGCGTACCCGTGACGAATTCAACAGCTACAGCGGCGACGGCAAGTGAGCCTGAGACTGCCGCCACTCTGGCCACCGGGGCCACGGATCGGCGCGGTCGTAAGGCGTCTCGCAAGCCTGCCGTGCCGATGGAGACCAAGATCGAGCAGGTCGGCCTCTTCGTCAACGTCCCGCGTTCGATGCGCACCGAGATCAAGCGCTATCTGCGCGAACGTGAGAAGCAGGCCGAGAAGTTCGACCAGGCGGTGCTGCATGCCCGCGCGGCCATCAAGCGGCTCTACGCCGGGCTGCACATCCGCCCCACCGGGCGGGCGCAGGCGGTATTGTTCAGCGAGCAGCCGCCGGAGGGCAGCGTCTTCGCCGCGATGCGCGCCATCCGCCAGGCCGAGACGCCCGCCGAGCAGGCGCGCGCTCTCGTCGAGCATCACATCCCGTACCGGGTGGCGACCTCGCTCGTCAAGCAGATGTCGCCGACGGTGCTTGCGGCGCTGGTTGAGGTGATGACCCCGCAGGAGGTCATCAACAACATCGGCTCGCTCAAGGCGCGTGGCGCGTTCGACAACGAGGACGTCAAGGCGCTGATCGAAGCCAAGCTGGAGGCGGCCAAGACCGATAAGCGCGTCTCCGCCTACAAGGCGAAGGTCGCGATCGAGGCGGCCAATGTCTCTGGCGAGCTGGCCGAGCAGCTTGACGCCATCACCGAGGCGCAGGTGAAGGCCAAGGGGCGCATCACTCGCCCGACGGCGATGCTGCTGGACAAATGCGTGGTGGGGAGCACCTTGATTTGTACCGAATATGGACTTCTACCAATCTCGGCCTTAACTCCCCAAGTACGGCTCGGAGTGAAAGAGGTCATACTCGATCTGGAAGTTGCAACACGCTCCGGCAAATCGAGGGCGACCCGGCTATATCTGAATGGAAAGAAGCCAGTTCGTTACATTGAGACTGCAAAGGGTTATCGTCTGGGTACATCACTGAACCACCCAATCCTTTGCTATGACCCGGCCACTGCCTCTCTGGCATGGCGAAGCGCCGAGACGCTGACGGTCGGTGACTACGTTGCGTTGCGGCGTAACACACGTAGCTTTGGCAGCGACCCAG
>DATEGV010000093.1:0-9144 GCA_035279925.1 Ktedonobacterales bacterium
TCGTAACGGCCTTCGCGCCGCGCACTTTGATCGTCTCCTGCCGGGACACCAGGGGCAGCCACTGGCCGTTAGAGAGGTATTGGCCGGGATGGCCCGTCGGGTCCAGCGTTTCGAGGTACAGGTCCGTGTCGTCGGCGCCGACGTTCGTCACGCCCCAGGCGATGCGGTCGTTGTGCCCGATCACGATGCCGGGGTCACCCGGGAACGAATAGCCGATCACGTCCAAGCCGCCGCCACGCAGCGCAATCTCGTACCAGATCGAGGGCATATTGATGCCCAGATGCGGATCGTTCGCCAGCAGCGGCGCTCCCGTCGCCGACTTCGTGCCGTCAATCACCCAGTCGTTGCTGCCCAGCGCGTCCGTCAGCCCGCCGAGCAACTGTTGCACGACATCCGCCCCCCGCAGCAGCGTCGAGTCCGAGAGCGCGCTGGTGGCTGCTCGCGCCTCCGGGGAAACCGTCGCGGTCGCCGGCAACGTCCGCGCCGAAGCGGCCAGCGGAGACGCCCCAGTGATTGCGGCCGCCTCGCCATCCGCCGCGAAGAGCGTGGGATTCGCGGTGGGATACGCTGGATAGAGCGCGTTCGTCGCGTCCGGCCCCAGCTTGGCCAGCGTCAGCGCCCGCGCGTACTTCGTGCGCCAATTCGAGTCCAGGGAGAGCGCCACCACGCGGCCATACGCCAGGCTGTCCACCGGCTTCCACGGCTCCGGCGTGACACCGAGAATCTTGAACTCCAGCGGCAGGCTGTTTGTCAGGCTGTTGCCGCCGTGGGACGACAAAAACGCATTGACGCCGTCGGCGTAGGATTGCAGCTCACTCCGCACCAGCGGATCAATCGTCAGCAGCTCGATCTGCGCCGACTGGTAGAGGTTCAGCGTCCGCAGGAACTCATCGGCGTCCAGCAGGCTGTTATCGGAACCGGGTCCGAAGAGCTCCGCCAGCCGCCCCTGCGCGATGGCGCGGTTCATCTCCATCTGGAAGAGCCGGTCCTGCGCGGTGACGTAGCCCTGCGCGTAGGCGAGGTCATTCAGGCCATAGCCGGAGATATGCGGCACGCCCCACTGATCCCGCACGACGGAGACCGGCTGTTGCAGGCCGGGGAGTTTCAGCGTGCCCTCGGTGGTAGGCAGCGTGCGCTGCACCTCCGCGTACCCCACGCCGGCGGCCAGACCGGCGAGCGCGACCACGGCGACCAGGACGCCGATCACGACGCGCAGCGCGACGCGCCGCCAACGCGGGCTTCGCTTCGGCTGCTCCAGCGGGTCAATCGTGATCGTCACGGGTGGCTGATTCTCGGTCGTCATGGCGGTTGGCCCTTCAGTGTGGCGCCCGCGCGCCGGGAGAGTGGTCTCCGGTTCGGGCATGGCGCGTCGTCCTGGTGTAGTTCGCCGCCAGTCTAACAGGATGGCAGTGTGGAGACAAGCCTCACGGCGTTGCGCGATGCGGTACACTGCACATGACGCTGTTCGGCGCGCCCGCACGCTTCCCCTCTGTGCGCTCCAACCAGAGCACGGGGATGCGCGTAATATCACTACAAAAGGGCCACGACGGGGAGGACGGCAGGACATGTCTCGCAACACGCCACAACCAGATCCCGAAGACATTCATAAAGATTTGCTCGCCACGATGGCGGCCAGCCGCGAGCTGGGTCCTGACATGGACAAGGCGCTCGTGGAGTCCTACATGGAGCGCCACCCCGAACTCAAGGGCGCGCCGCAACAGGCGCAGGCGCTGACACAGCCGCAGCCCACCAATCGCCCCGATCTCCTCGGCTTCTCCGGCATGGGTGTCATGATGATCGGCTACATCACCCTGCTCATCGTGACGCACGGCGAACTCTGGTGGATGTTCTGGCCGATGATGGCCTGGGGCGGCTGGCGATGGGGCAACGGCGGACGCCACGCGGAGCATCAGCGGATGCGCCAGGCCCGCTGGGAGGCGCGCATGAACCGCTACGGCATGCCCTACGTCCGTGTCGGTGGCCCAGACGACGCGCAACAGCCGCGGCAGCCGCCAGCGATCGCTCCCACGCCGCCTACCTACGCGCCGCCCAGCCCGCCGCTGGCGACACCCCCGCTGGCGACACCGCCCATGCCGAGCAGCGAAGCGCCCGTCCATGCGCCGTCCACGCTGCCGCCCATCAACCCCGCCGGCTGAGCGCGGGCGACCTGTTCTCACTTCCCTGCGCTCAGGTCATACATCGGCAACCGCGTCCGCTCGTCCGCCAGCAGCAGCAATCCATCCATGCGGCGCTGGTACTCCGCGAAGGGGATCGTCGGTCGGTACGCCGAGGTGTCGCGGGCGCGCACCCAGCGCACACCGCCCCGCTCGCCGCGCAGCTCGTACGTGCTTAGGTCCACCAGCGCGAACAGGCGCGCGTCCGCCCAGCGGATCGTGTGGCTGCGTCCCAGCCGGCGCACCGTCAACCCAACGTCGGTCACTTCGATGCGCTGCCGCCAACTGAAGTAGAGTCCCAGGAAGATCACCGCCAGGAACCCAATCAGGATCGCCTCGATGCCCGTCCCGTCCGCGAGCGTCACCGACTGCCGATCGTGCGCGGCGGAGAGCAGCAGCCCCGCGAAGCCCAACTGCGTCAGCGCGAGCAGCGCGGCGAAGGTGACGATATTGGGGCCGCTTCGCCACGCCATGTGGTGTATCAGCGTCGCCGGCGGCTCCAGCGTCCGCGGCTCCTCCGCGCGCAGCTCCCCCTGGACCGGCAGGATACGCCCCACACCGCGCGCCGCCGCCTGCCGTTGGACATCCAGCCACGCCGTGCGCTCCCAGTGCCGCCGCCACGCCCCCTGCGCCAGAAACAGCCCCGCCAGCCCCACGATATCCTCGGCGAAGCGCGTTCCCGACGCGCGGTGGCACCCCGTCGCGTCGCAGACCTGCCGCACGGATTTCAGATCCACGATCAACAGGACACCGAAGAAGACCGCTCCGGCCAGCAAGCCCAGCCAGATCAGGACAAACAGCGTGCGATTGTAGCTCGCTTTGATCTTCACCGCGTTTCTCACGCCCCGCGACTTCTCATGTGGCCGCCTGCGCAGTATACTTGCGAACAACATTCGCGACAAGCGAGGAGACGCCGGACGACCGGCGCACACGATAGAGGAGAGCAAGCCCATGACCAGACTGCGTGTCACCGCCGGACCATTCGAGTTCACCGCGCGTATGGAGCAGGCCGACGCGCCCGCCACCTGCGCCGCATTCGCCCGGCTGCTGCCCTATCGCCAGAAGCTGATTCACGCCCGCTGGAGCGGCGAGGCCTGCTGGATTCCGCTGGGCGAGTTCCAGCTTGGCGTTGGCTACGAGAACCACACCAGCCATCCCGCCCCCGGCGAAATCCTGTTCTACCCCGGCGGCTTCAGCGAGACCGAGATCCTCTTCCCCTATGGAGCCGCTAGCTTCGCCAGCAAGCTTGGCCAGCTCGCCGGCAACCACTTTCTCACTATCGAATCGGGCCGCGAACACCTGCGCGAGCTCGGCCGTCTCGTCCTCTGGGAGGGCGCGCAAGATATCGTCTTCGAGGAGATCAAGGAATAATGATCCAGCCATTCGACCTCACCCCGGAGCGGCTTGCCGCGCTGCTCGCCGTCGCGCGTGGCGACGTTCCGGCCGATCTCCTGCTCACCAACCTGCGGCTGTTCAACGTCTTCTCCAGCGAGCTCTATCCCGCTGAGGTCGCCATCGCCGGCGACCGCATCGCCGCCGTCAGCGCGACGCCCGGCCAGTACCGCGCGCGGGCCACGCTCGACCTGCGCGGCGAATGCCTGGCCCCCGGCCTGATAGACGCGCACGTCCACATGGAGAGCAGCCTGCTGCATCCCGGTGAGTTCGCCGCCGCCGTGTTGCCGTTCGGGACCACCGCCGTCGTCAGCGACCCACACGAAATCGCCAACGTGCATGGACTGGCCGGCATCCGCTACATGCTCGACGCCACCGAGGGCCTCGCGCTGCGCGTCTTCGTCATGCTCTCCTCCTGCGTCCCCGCGACGGATATGGAGACCGCCGGCGCGTCCCTGGACGCCGCGAGCCTCGCCACCCTGCTCGACCGGCCGCGTGTGCTCGGCGTCGCCGAGGTGATGAACTATCCCGGCGTCGTCAACGGCGCGGGCGACATGCTGGCGAAGATCCAGCTTGGCCACCGGGCGCGGCTGCGTGTTGACGGACACGCGCCGATGCTCACGGGCGTGGCGCTGCAAGCCTACGTCGCCGCCGGCGTCGCCTCCGATCACGAGAGCGTCAGCCTCGCCGAGGCGCACGAGAAGCTGCGCGCCGGCATGCAGATCCTCGTCCGCGAAGGCTCCACGGCCAAGAACCTCGACGCGCTGCTGCCCCTCATTGATGCGCGCGTCGCCCGCTTCTGCTCCTTCGCCACCGACGACAAGCAACCGGACGACCTCATGCGCGAAGGCCACCTCGACTACGTGCTGCGCCGCGCCATCGCCGCCGGGTTGGACCCTATGCTGGCGCTCCAGATGGCCACCATCAACACCGCCCGCCACTATGGGCTGAACGACTTGGGAGCCGTCGCCCCCGGCTACCTCGCCGACCTCATCACCTTCGCCGACCCGCTCGACCCGCGTGTGACGCGCGTGTTCGCCGGTGGCCGTCTCATCGCGGAAGGAGGGCGCCTGCTGGAACCGCAACGCAGCGCCACCGCCGCGCCCGCCAACGTCGTCCGCGCGCCCAATCTGAGCCTCGTGTCCTTCCAGCTTCCCGCGCTGGGACGCCATGCCCGCGCCATCCGCCTCATCCCCGAGCAGATCGTCACCGGCACGAGCGTCGAGGAGGTCAACGTGCGCGATGGCAACGTCGTCGCCGCCCCAGAGCGCGACCTGCTCAAGATTGCCGTGATCGAGCGGCATCACGGCGTCGGCAACACCGGCGTGGGCCTGGTGAAGGGCTTCGGCCTGCGCGCCGGCGCGCTCGCCTCCACCTTCGCGCACGACTCGCACAACATCGTCGTCATCGGCGCCAGCGACGAGGAGATGCTACTGGCCGCGCAAGCCATCGTCGCGATGGGGGGCGGCCTCTGCGCCGTGCGTGGAACCGAGGTGTTGAGCCGCCTGCCGCTGCCCATCGCCGGCCTCATGTCCGACCAACCGCTCGCCTCGGTGCGCGCCGCGATGGCTCGCCTGCTCGAAGACGCCCGCGCGCTCGGCTGTCCGCTCTCCAATCCCTACATGGCGATGGCGTTCCTGGCGCTGCCCGTCATTCCCGAGCTCAAGATCACCGACAAGGGTCTGGTGGACGTGACCGAGTTCAAGCTCATCTCCCCCTTCGACGTGGGGACTGTGGCGTTGCGGGCCGCGCGGACGCACGAAGACGAGGGCTGAGCGCCGCGTGGCTACCAGATGCGTATAAGGAGCATGCCGTTCCCTCGCCGACCTCGCCGCCAACGGAGATCGCGCGACTGGTATCTCCGCGCCGAAGGGAGCCGGCGGTTAAAACCGCGCCTGGAGGGCCTGCGGCCGCGAAACCCGCCTACGCGGGTTCGGGAGAGTCGCGCCGACTAGGTCGTCCCAGTCCGCGAAGGCGGACTTTGTGGCGGAGCGCAGCGAGGCCATCTAGGCGCGAATTCATTCGCCGGCCCGCTCGCCAGATGTCGTGTAGGCAGTCAATAGGAAGAGTTCATTACGTCCGCGTGAACATGCGAATACCTGCTTTATGGGCGAGTTCCGCTAATCTTCGAACCCTGGAATCGGGGCGTCAAAATCGTCGCTCAGCACAAAGAGACCGGCCCCAGTGCCAGGCGTCCGGTCTCGCCGCCAGTTCTTCACAGGAACGAGCAACACACCATGCTCATCATCGGCGGCGATGACCACAGACTCACCATGCATGGCTTGCTCGAAGAGCTTTTCAAGCTCTTGCTTCGCGTGCTTGATTGTACTCTCACGCATGGGTCACTCTCCCGGTTGCGAACAGGCTGAAATGTCGCTTCAGTATAGCATGGAAGACGATTGGCCTATGGCGTTGGCGAGGGCATTACGCCGACGCCGCGACCGCCCAGACACTCACGCTGCTGCCCCCGTAGTCCACGAACGAGAGCTGTTGCCCATTCGGCGACCACGCCAGCATCGCCTGCGCCGGCAGTTCGTTCACGGTCGCGTTCGTCAACGCGGTGAACATCCGGGTCGTCGCGCCGGTGTCGGTTCGCAGCACCGAGACGCCGTAGCGACCAGATTGGAATGTCGGATAGTCAGCGGGCAAGATGGTCGCCATCAGTTTGCCATCGGGCCGCCACGCCACCGGAATCGTGAACGAGGCGAAATGCGTGTTCTGAACCATGCTCTGTGTCGCGCGCTCAAACGCCCTGTCCGGGTAGGGAATGGGGGTCGCGACGCAGGGCGGCAGCTGGCTCGTGGAGCAGCTATCGGCGCTATTGCGCGCCAGAGCCGCCGCGCTATCCAACGGGAGCGCATAGGTTCCCAGTCCCACATCCGCCGCGAGATACGTCCCATCCGCTGACCACATAGGCACGCCCGCCTGGTAGTAGATCGGCGGCGCTTTCGGGTTATACGTTGTGCGGTTGTCTATGTCCGCCAGGACGCCGGGCTGCCAGATCGAATACTCCCCCGCGCCGGTGGTGACTGGACTGCCCGTGTAGCCGCTGTAGCCGCTCGCGCTCGGCAGCGCCTGCCCCGCGACGAGTCGCCCTGTCGCATCTATCGAATACGCGCTCGCCGCTGGCATCGGATAGGTGATGTGACTGGCGACGGCCCCGGCTTTGACATTCCAGACGAGATCATCGCCCGACGCCGAGCCATAGTCATACCGCGCATCGAGCGGCGCCGAATAGGCCCTGACGGTGTTCTCCGCCACCGACGCGACGACTAACAGATCCTGTGGTGGGCGATCCCCATATGCGGCCATCGCCACCATCTTCCCATCGGGCGACCACGTCAGCGCCGCCTTATTCACGTAGCCGGAAACTGATCGTAGCGCAACGGAGAGGTCAATAGAGCGCCCTTCTTTGCCCGTCGTCGCATCGAAGACGCCCACCGTGTCTGGACCGTTGGGGTGCGTTGACGCCATGCACGACACGGAGAACGCGAGCACCGCGAACCGGCTCCCGTCGGGCGACCACGCCAGCGCCTCCGGGCAGTACAGATTGAGCGCCGTCAGATCCAGCGTGAGGGTCGTCGGCGTCACGGCGGCACGCGCTTTGGATTTACCCTTGCCTGGGCGCGTCAGCAAGTAGCCCGACACCGCCGCCGCGACGACAATTACCACCAGCGCCGCCGACACGCCGACCAGCCATCGCCGCCGAGCGCCAGTGTTACCGCTGGCGTGATCTCCTGTTGCGGCCGTGTCGCCGACCACGCCCGCGTCCCGATCACGCGCCAGCGCGCTCAACGCGGCCAGTCGCCGCTCTCGCTCAGCGTCCGCCTCGCGGCCCTCTGCCCCGGCCCGTCCTTCCTCTGGCGCCACGTGCTCCCTCCTTTTTCCCTATTTGCGCTCGCCTGCCCGCATCGCCGCCGCCCTCTACCAGTCTGACGCATAAGCATGTGAAATATGACTGGACACCATGTCGTCACTTCGTGTGTATGGAGCGCGGCTAGGGGCCGGGCGGTGGTTCCGCATGGCCGGGGATGACAATCGCCGAGACGACCACTCGACATATCATTGCCGCCTACTAGCCCATTTGTCACATGCCTGAAACGTTTGCCGCCTCCCAGTCCCTCTTCTTGATGACGATTTAATGAACCTATGCTAGACTCGCAAAGTTCAGCGGGTGATTTTCGCCCAAAGTGTGAGCTAGTGCATAGTCTGACTGTGATGTCAGCAGTATGCTCACTGTACTCCAATCGTCACGCAGCGTGTGTGATACCAGGGTCCGGCTGAATTGTTGGCAGACGTGGCGGGCAGCGGCCCGTGTCTCGCGCGCCGGTCATTGCTGGCCGCGAGGATTCGCCAGGACGTGTTATGGGTGGGTGTGCGGCGCTCGCCGCTCAGGAGGTGGAGGGATGTTCCAGGCCGGCGGCAACCGCCTTGCGCGCCGAGACCAATGGCGGAGCGCGTCGCGCGCTAACAGCGGGCGACCTGGGTCGCGGCCCATCGTCCTCGCCCTGCTGTTCGCCATCCTGCTCGCTGGCTGTGCGCCGGGGGGCCAAACCGCGCGCCCACCCCGGGCCGCCGCCGCCATCCTGACGACTCCCATGCCCGCGCCGACCGCCACGCCCACACCCGATCCCATGATCGCGCAGAACGCCCAGCGCGGCTGCGCTCCGACCGCTCCCACACCACCGACCGAAGTCGTCTACACCGGCAAGCGGCAGGGGCAGAGCGCGCCGGCGCCCAACGAGGTCGCGCTGACCTTTGACGACGGCCCGACGCCATACTCTTCGCCCGCCATCTTAAGCGTCCTCGAGCAGACCCATACTCCCGCGACGGTCTTCGTCGAGGGACAATATGTTCACGAATGGCCATACCTGCTCCAACGGGAATGGAACGATGGCTTCGCAATCGCCGTCCATACATGGGACCACCCAATGATGAGCAAGCTATCGGCGGATCAGATGAATCATCAGTTTGGCGACACGGTGAAAGCCATCCATCAGATACTCGGCGCCAACGCCTGTGTCTGGCTCTGGCGGCCACCCTATGGCGACTACAACCGAGCCGTGCTCAATATGGCCGCGGGGTACGGCCTGACCACCGTTACCTGGGATGACAGCAGCGACGACTGGGACCGCCCCGGTGTGCAAAAGATCGTGAACAACGTGCTCACGCAGGCGCATCCCGGCGCGATCATTCTCATGCACGATGGCCCGTCCTTCCGCGACCAGACCGCCGCCGCCATCCCCGGCATTCTCGACGGTCTACGCGCGCGCGGGCTGACCCCGGTGACCCTGCCCCGGCTGCTTGCCGACGGCGGCTATCCGGTCCAGGTTCCACATTCCTGATGGAGGGAATGTCCGTTTTGGGAGCGTTTGAACGATATACAGGATGAGGAACTCTATACCAGTGGAGACCTCCAGTTCGCGTGGCCCGCAATCCGGTGGAGAGTCTCTTCTAGAGGGGTAGTCTGTGGTGGGTGCTAGTGTGGGGGGCTCAGCTGACAGCGGCGTGCGGCGAGCGCCGACCGCCTGGCGGCTGACACGGGACACGACTGCCGCGCCCGGCGTGGCGCGCTTGG
>DATEGV010000094.1:0-3026 GCA_035279925.1 Ktedonobacterales bacterium
CCGGAAGAAGGCGACGTTTGATATCTCGCGGTTGATGTAGAGATCATGCTGGCCCAGACGGCGACGCTGCTCGCCGCCGGCGTGCTGATGCTTCTTGCGACCCGCGTGGTGGTTGCGCTCTTTGCGGTCAGCCTTCGGATCAAGGTTGTCAATGTCTATGAACGTCATGGGATACTCCACCGTGCCAGCACGGGTACGCGACGGGATGGGCGAGGCTACGCCTCCTCTGATGAGCTCCGCTCAACGCGCGGGGTCGAACTGTTCTTGCGCGCCGCCGGGCCGCGGTGACTTGACGGCGAAACGGTCCGCGCCTCGGGCGCCATCCGCGCAAGCTGTCCGGGTGTGAGCAGCCAGGCAAGCTCACCGGCGCCGGTCAGTTTGCGGCGGTCGCCGGATAGGACGGCTTTACGCGATATGTCAACGCGGCAACAGCCACCCTTCTTCAACGCGAGGGAAGCGGGTGTCCCTCCGCTAACTAGCCGCCCAATCAACGCGCTAAAGTCCGGTTCGTGGCCTACTAACATCACCGCGCGCGCCTCGCCCAACTCTGCCAGGCGCGGGGCAAGCCGCTCCAAATCGCAGCCAGACGCCAGCTCCGGCCAGAGGTCGAACTCTTTTGCAAGCGCCGCCGCGACGATCCGCGCGGTCTCGGACGCACGGATGAATGGACTCGTGTAGATAGCGTCTGGGGCTAGATCCAGCGCGGCAAGCCCGCGAGCCACTACCTCGAACTGGGCGCGACCCTCGTCGGTGAGCGGGCGCTCACTGTCCGGCTCGTCCCACTGCTCGCGGTCCACCGCGATGGCGTGTCGCAAGAAGTACAGCCGCATACGGCCTCCCATCCCTTCCCATTCCCGCCAGTCTATAGCCCCGCGATCAGTTCCGCCAACTCTTGCGCGAAGCTTGGGTCGCAGAGATCGTTCCAGATCGGCTCGAAATTCACCAGCAGCCGGTTGCGGTCTTCCATGAGCGCGTGGCAATACGCGGTAAGCCCTGCGTTTGTCGGGCGCTCTCGCGCCAAATCGCTCACGGTGGCCAGCGCCACGACGGTATCCTGCAACGCGCCGAGATGGTCCTGCGCCCGCGTCAGCGCGCCGAGCAGCGGCTGCGTTCCCTTCCCAAGCTCCGGCGCGAAGAACTCCATGGTATAGCGCAGGCGTTTGCAGGTGATACGCAGACGGTGCAGGGTTGAGGGCGGCATATTGCGGCCCAACGTCTCAAAGCCGCGGACCCGCTCGTATCGCTGCCAGATCGCGCTGCCCGCGAAGTGACGGGTCAGCACGCGCGGCTGCCGCTCCGAGGCCGGGTGCGTCTCGGTCGTAAACGCCTCCAGGTCCGCCAGCAGACGCCGCACATGTGGGCCGTCCAGCTTCTTGAGCAGCGCGCGACGGGCGATGTGTCGTCGCTTATGCAGCGTGCGCATGAGGATGCTGAGGTCGTCCTCCGCGTCGTGATTCGCCTCGCGATACGTCTCGACACGCTCGATGAATACATCGAGGTCACGCGCCCGACCCAGTGCGGCGGCAAGTCCACGCAGACCGCGGCGCAACGCATGTAGCCGGGCGTTGTCGAAGAGGTTGCTCTCCTCAAGGAAGCGCAGCGTAGTGCGCAGGCGGCGCGTCGCTACACGCATGTCATGGACGCCTTCAGGATCGGCGCCGGCGTGGACGGATGGCTCGCTCTGGTGGAGCTTACGCAGGTGCTTGCGGACCATGTGGATACAGAGCACATCGAGAGGAGTACGTCCGTCGAGCGTGCGATTTCTCCCCAGTAGGGCCAGGCCCCGCTGGACCTTGCCAAGTGGTTGCGGTTGCAACGGCAGCGCGGGGAGGAGGAGTTCTTCGAGGGCGGTGAGATCGGCGCGTTCGCCGCTGCCCTTCAACTCGATCTCAAGCTCGTGGACCCGCGTTGTACGGCCGCCGGCGCTGATGACTCCCTGATCCAGAGCGACCTCGCCGACTGTGGTTCCGTCGCGTTCGATGCTCCAGATGTGCCGGTTGATGTAGGTCTTGATGAGCGGCTGTAGCTGCGCGTCGCCGACGAGCGGGGCGATGCGCGCGACGATCTCAGCGGGCCACTCGTGAAAGTGAGATCCATCGGCCTGGTTCTCAGTAAGTGGACGCTCGATCTCCTCGCGCTCGCGCACGCCGTTGGCTCCGATGTTCGGCCCCTTGTAGGTCAGGACAACCTGATCGTTCATGTGGCGCAGGCGCAGCACGCTGCCGGCCGTCGTGATGGCGCGGGCCGGCGTATCCAGCACAACATCCTGATGATGCGAGGAACCCTCCGGCGCCAGCAGATAGGGGTCCACGTCGAGCGTCGAGAGCGTCGCGGGATTCAGTGGCCCAAGGATGGCGTACTTGGCTTCGATCTCCACACCGGTACCCCTCCCGTCACGACATCCTTTGCTAGTCTCCCACGAGCACGCGCCATGCCACGTCGCACGTTGCGCGCGGATAGTTGTGTCATTGTAGCACCGGTTGGCCGCGACGATTGTTAAAACTCGCTAGTCTCGCTTGAGCGGCGGGACACCCGGAGCGCGGCGGAGCTCGGCAGTTCCTTGCGGTTTCGTATGCCGACGTTTCCATGCGGTGAGGCTCGTCTTCATGTGCTATGCTCCTCTGCATCACCGCGACCGGAACCAACCGAAAGGATACGCAATGAGCGTCCACGTCACACCGCCAGGCAACGAGGCGACAATCCGCTCCACGACCGCGACGGCTCCGTGCGCGCGGCGTGTCGAGCGTTGGGTGCTTATTGCGACGATTCTCGGCTCGAGCCTCTCCTTCATAGATGGAACCGTGGTGAATGTAGCGCTGCCGACGATCCAGCGCGAGCTGCACGCCACCGTCGCGAATGTGCAGTGGGTGATCGAAGCGTATTCCCTGTTTCTCGCGGCGCTGATTCTCGTCGGCGGCTCACTGGGCGACCGGCTGGGACGGCGGCGCGTCTTCACCACCGGCATCATCATTTTTACCGTATCGTCCATCGCGTGCGGGCTGGCGCCGACAATTCTTGTGTTGATC
>DATEGV010000095.1:0-15258 GCA_035279925.1 Ktedonobacterales bacterium
CGGTGAGCATATGCCTTTTAGCCACCTTGGCGCAGTCGTATTCAGCGTGACCTCGTTCCATGGCCGCGGCTTCTTCCCAGGCGGACGTCCCGGCCACAGCCTCACCTTGGATGATCCGGTCACAGTGTTGGCCGCTGCGGAGGCCATCATCGGCTTGCTGATCGAGATCAGCTTCATTGCCACCTTTACCCAGCGCTTCTTCGGCTCCAAGTGAGGCCATGGGCTTGGACGCCTCGGTTGGGTAATCGCCGGACTTTTTGCAGGGTCGGGGAACCCGTTGGGGTAGTAACGGGCGGTTACGTGCAAGTGGCACGGCGGCAGACATAAAGAAAGCCGCTGTAACAGCGGCTTTGCGGCGAGAGAGTGGCGGAAGGGGAGGGATTCGAACCCTCGATCAGGTTTCCCCGATAGCGGTTTAGCAAACCGCCGCACTAGACCGACTATGCGACCCTTCCGTGGTGCCAAAGGGGGGACTCGAACCCCCACGCGGGAACCCGCACAACGCCCTGAACGTTGCGTGTCTACCAATTCCACCACTTTGGCGAGGCGCCTCCTCAGCGGAGGCAGTAACAATAGTACGCCACCACGCGGCCGGTGTCAACCCCGCGCGCGTCACCTATAATGAAGCGTGATTGAAGACGCGAACGGCCGGGACGGTGGGCGCGGAACGCCAGCGCGCCCGGTATCCGGCCCATCATCCGCGCGGAAATGGCGGCGCCTCCGCATGACGAGAACCTTCATCGCCGTCGAGCTTGGCCAGCAGGCGCGGGCCGCTCTCACGGTCGTCACCCGCGAACTCGCCGCGGCGCTGCCCGGTGTTCGCTTCGTGGACCCCGCCAGCCTGCATCTCACGCTCGCCTTCCTCGGCGAGCTCGATGGCGCGCAACTCGATCAAGCGCGCGAGGCGACCGCCGCGACCGCCGCTGAGAACGAGCCGTTTGAGCTCGCGCTTGCTGGACTCGGCGTCTTCGGGCCACGCCGCGCGCCCCGCGTCATCTGGGCCGGCGTCGCGGGCGACACCGCACGGTTGCTGGCGCTCCAGCGGCTCCTTGCCGCCAAGCTTGCCACGCGCGGATTCGCCCTGGAGGAGCGGCAGTACTCCCCGCATCTCACGCTCGCCCGCCTCAAGCGGCCCCCCGACGCCAGCGAGCTAACGCAGCTTGAGCGCCTACTGAATGCGCCCGTAGTGGACTGCGCGCCGATTCCCGTGGACGCGCTCAGTGTGATGAAAAGCGAACTTGCCCCATCGGGAGCGCGCTACACCTGCCTGCGCCGCCTTCCGCTCACGCGTTCCTAGCGTCATTGGGGCGTGCCACCGGCTGGCGTTCCTACACGCAAGCGGTGAGCGCCGCCCCAGATCATACGCCGGCGCGCCTCCTTGTGCGCCGCTGATCCCTCATTTTTCCCCGCAGCTACGACAGGGAAATTACGCCGTCACGGAGCAGCGCCGTATGGTCGCTGGCGAGCCGGAGCCGCAGCGATTGCAGGTCGCGCACATCAAACCAGGCAAGCTGATGTTCCGCGATCAGCACTCCTTGCTGCTCCGCCTCCGCGATCAGCGCCCACGCCTCACGCTCCCACGCGCCGAGACTCCGGTGTGTCGCCTCGGTTGACGGTTGTGCGCATGTCGTCGTGTTCATGTCTCATCCCCTCACTGCGCGTCGCCCGTCTCTGTTTCCGGTCGGCGCACGCTCTCAATACAGCCTCGATACGTTCATGTCTCTCCGGTTCCCGGCGTAACGGTCATTCGGCTGTCCACTTAATAACCTAGCCGCGTGCTATAATCGGATGCAACGAACGAATCCGATGTTGAGCATCGGCGCAACCGATTGGAGCACGCGATGGATCTCCGACAACTCACCACCTTTACCGCCGTCGCCAACGCGCGCGGTTTCACCCGCGCCGCGCTCGCCCTCAATTACGCGCAGTCCAGTGTGACGGCGCAGATACAGGCGCTCGAAGAAGAGTTGGGCGTGCCGCTGTTTGACCGGCTGGGCCATAAGGTGGCGTTGACCGACGCTGGTCGCCGGCTGCAGGTGTATGCGGCGCGCATGCTGGCGCTGGCGGAGGAGACACGCGCGGCGGTCACGGAGAGCGCGGAGCCATCCGGCACGGTGGTAATCGGCGTCGTCGAGTCGCTCTGCACGTATCGGCTGCCGCCGCTGCTGCGCGCGTACCGCCAGCGTTGCCCGCACGTGCAACTGCTGCTGCACTCGCTGCCGATCTCGGACCCGTGGCGCGGCCTGTTTGACGGCACGATGGACGCGGCGCTGAACCTGAGCGAGACACAGCCGGTTCCCGGTCTGGAAGTGGAACCGCTGCCGCGAGAGCCGCTGGTCGTCATCGCCGCTCCCGATCATCCACTGGCCGACGCGCGGCGCGTGACACCCTCCGACCTTGAGAGCGAGCCGGTCCTGCTCACGGAAGGCGCGTGCGGCTATCGCAATCTCTTCGAGGCGACGCTGACCCGTGCGGGCGTCACCCCCGCGTCAACTCTGGAGTTCAGCAGCGTCGAGGCGATCAAGCAGTGCGTGATGGCTGGGGTGGGCATCGCTGTGCTGCCAGAGATGGCGGTGCGTGAGGAGCTTGCGCACGGCCGGCTGGTGGCGCTGCGCTGGAGCGAGCGAGACTTCGCGATCGGGGCGTACTTCGTGTGGCACAAGGACAAGTGGCAATCGCCGGCGCTGCGCGCGTTCCGTGAGATGGTCCACGAGGTGCTGGGCGCCCATTGATCGCCGATTGATCGCCGATTGACCGCCGCGCCGCCGGGCGGTACAGTAGAGCGGCCCCGTCGGCGCTGTTCAGCGAACGAGGACCGCATGCCGGAAGAACGCAAGCTCGTCAGCATCCTCTTCGCGGAGGAGGTTCTGAGCGCCATCGGTGTCGCGTCACACGCATCCCTACTCGGAGAATAGCTATGACATCCAACCGGCGCGTCATCGCCGCCGAACAGACTCTCATCGCGGGCCAGTTTCAGGCTGAGCGCGCGATCACGATTGAGGACGGCTTCATCACTGCTGTGCGCCCACTCGCTGACATCTCGCCGGATGAGGCGGTCGAGCGGTTCCCGCGCCGGTTGATGGTTCCCGGCACGCTCAACGCGCACAACCATTCGTTTCAGTCCATGCTGCGCGGCATCGCCGACGACTGCAACTTTTTTGATTGGCGCGACAAAGCCCTCTACGGCTATACCCCCTACATGACTGAGGAGGCGGTGTATTCCGGCGCGCGGTTCGCCTTCGCGGAGATGATTCGCAACGGCGTCACCACGGTCTGCGATTTCTTCTACATCCACCGCGACGGCAACGCCAACGACCACGCCGTGATCCGCGCCGCCCGCGACCTGGGCATGCGCATCGTCCTGGCCCGCACGATGTACGACTGGGAGGGGGCGCCCAAGGAGTATCAGGAGAGCATTCCCGACGCCGTCGCCCGCACCCGCGAGCTGTGGCAGGCGTATCGCGGCAGCCACGATGTCCACGTCTGCCCCGCGCCGCATTCGCCCCACGCCGCCAGCCCCGCGATGATCCAGACCGGCTCGCGCCTCGCCGAGGAGCTCGACACGCGCTTCCACATCCATGTCGCTGAGGGGCGCTACGAGCGTGACACCATCCGCGAGAAGTACGGCAAGACCCCGATGCGCTGGCTGGAGTCGCTGGGCCTGGCGATGGAGCGGATGACGGCGATCCACTGCGTCTGGCTGGAGGACGACGACATTCGGCTGATGGGTGAGCGCGACACGCGCCTGGTCTACAACCCCGCCAGCAACATGTTCCTCGGCGACGGCGTGACCCGCATCCCCGACATGCTGGCTGCCGGGATCAAGATCGGCCTGGGCAGCGACGGCGGCTGCTCGAACAATCGCGTCTCCGTCTTCGATGAGATGCGTATGTGCAGCCTCTTGCAAAAGGTGACGCATCTCAGCTCCGAGGTCGTGCCGGCGGAGACGGCGTTCGCGATGGGCACGCTCGGCAGCGCGCAGACGCTGGGCCTGCCCGCCGGGCGCGTCGAGCCGGGCCACTACGCCGACTTCGCACTGCTGGACATGGACGACCCCTCGCTGCAGCCGCCGTGGAGCTACGAGAAGAACTTGGTGTACGCCATGACCCCGCACGCCATCCGCGAGGTGATCGTCGGCGGCGACACGGTCTTCCGCGATGGTGAGCTGACGCGCGTCGGCTGGTCGGAGGTGCTCGGCGGGCTGCGCGATGTAACCGCCGGTTGGCCGCGCCCATAGCGCGCGCCGGCCCCACAGTCCACCCCGCGTTGCGGCGCACCACGCGCGATGATAGAATCGAGGCAACTTCCCGTCAGAGCGCGCTTCCGGCTCCCCCTCACCGCGTAGGGCACGAAGGCGCTCGTTTCTGACTCCCCCTCTCCTCGTGGGAGAGGGGGATAGGGGGTGAGGTCAACCAACTTGCGATACACCACGCGCGGCGGAGGAT
This sequence comes from Ktedonobacterales bacterium, assembly GCA_035279925.1. Lineage (GTDB taxonomy): Bacteria > Chloroflexota > Ktedonobacteria > Ktedonobacterales > JADMIN01 > DATEGV01. The sequence continues at coordinate 4,446 of DATEGV010000095.1, forward strand.
AGGCGTGCCGGAGAACGGAATACGGCGAGGCAAGCGGGCGCGGACGCGCGACGCCGGCGCGAACGCTCCAGCAGCCAGCGCGACGCAGATGGGCGCCCTCGCGGCGCTTGGCGCCTCCGCCCCGACCGCACAGTCCCGTACACCCATGACCCCCGCTGGACGCGCCACACGTCTCCTCGCCTCGCTCACGACGCGCGCCACGCGCTGGCTGGATCGGCAGGACTGGACGCTCTGGGCGCTGCTGCTCATCTCACTGCTCGCGCTCATCCCCCGGCTCTACGGCCTCAACTGGGATTCGGGCAACCACCTGCATCCCGACGAGCGGCAGATCGTCTTCAAGGCGATGTGCGTCACCCTGCCGGGCACGCCGCGCGCCTCCTCCTGTGATCCCGCCTACACGGGGCCCGGCTGGCTGCTCTCGGCGTCCTCGCCGCTCAACACGCACTTCTTCGCCTACGGCTCCTTCCCGCAGTACCTGCTCGCGGTGGCGGCGCACGGGATGGCCTGGTTCTCGAAGCTGACCGGCCTGTTTAAGCTCAGCGCCGGTAACGCCTGGGACGACTTCAACCACTTCACGCTGATTGGCCGCGTCCTCTCCGCGCTCTTCGACGCCGGTTCAGTGCTGCTGGCCGGCATGATCGCACGCCGGCTCACGGGACGACGCGCCGCGCTGCTGGCCGCCGCGTTCGTCGCGGTCATCCCATTCAACGCGCAGGTCTCGCATTTCTACGCCGTGGACACCCTCCTGCTGTTCTTCGTGCTGCTGACCCTCTACGGCTGCATCCAGCTTGCCCAGGGACCGCTACAACGCGCCGCGAAGCCCAACAGCGGCGATGAGGCGTTCCCGCGCCCGGCGTTCTGGAGCGCGTGGGGTGGCGGCGTCTTCATCGGCGTCAGCTTCGGCCTGGCGATGGCCACCAAGGTGAGCGCGCTGCCGCTGCTCGCGCCGATCCTGGTCGCGCTGCTGCTGCGCTGGCGACGGCGCGGCCTGGAAGAGGCGTTGCTGGCGCTGCTCGGGCTGGGCGCGGCGGCGGTGATCGCCTATCTGCTCACCAGCCCGTACACGCTGATTGACTGGAAGAACTTCCAGCTCCAGGTGAACGAGCAGACGAATCTCTCGCAGGGCAAGCTGGATTACCCCTACGTCCGCCAGTTCGCCGGCACCACGCCGTTTATTTATGAGATACGCCAACTGCTGCTCTACGACATGGGCGTGCCGCTCGGCGTCGCGGGGCTGGCCGGCTTCGGCTGGGCCGTCTCGCGCGTCTGGCGCCGCCTGGATAGTGATTGGGGTATCCTGGTCGTCTGGACGCTCGGCTACTTCGCCGTCATCGGCAGCGCGTACACCAAATTCAGCCGCTACATGCTGCCGGTCTTCACGCCGCTGGCGATCTGCGCGGCGGCGATGATCGCGGCGCTCGCCGTATGGGGAACGCGGCGGGTGCAACTTGTGGTGTCCTCACCCCCTGACCCCCTCTCCTTCCGAGGAGAGGGGGAACCAAACTCCCCTTCCCCTCGCAAGGGGAAGGGGCTGGGGGATGAGGACACCCTCTGGCGCCGCGCTACCTCCCCGATCACACGTCTCACTACTGCCGCGACACGCCTCTGGGGGCCTGGCTGGTGGCGCATCGCCTGCGGACTGTTGGCCGCGACCATCCTCGGCGCGACGCTCTTCCTCACACTCGCGCTCGTCAACATCTACAGCGCGCCCAACACACGGGTACAGGCGTCGGTCTGGATCTATGACCATGTCGCCGCCGGCTCGACGCTCACCAATGAGGTCTGGGACGACCCCCTGCCGATACAAGCCCCGCCCGCGCGTGACGTTGGCGGTGTGCCGTATACGGCGGCGGGCCACCGCATAGACCCCTACCAGTATCCTGAGCTCGGCCTCAATCTCTACGACGCCGACACGCCCGCCAAAGCGCAGCAGCTTGCCACCCAGCTTACTCAGGCCGATGTCGTCGTCATCAGCAGCCAGCGGCTCCTGCGCTCGATCCCGAAGCTGCCGGATCGCTACCCGATGACCACGCGCTACTACCAGATGCTCTTCAATGGGCAGCTTGGGTTCACGCTCGCCGCGACTTTCGAGAACCATCCGCATCTGCTCGGCTTCACCCTCGACGAATCCGGCGCCGACGAAAGCTTCTCCGTCTACGACCACCCGCCCGTCTGGATTTTCGTCAAGAACGGCGCGGGCCTGACACAGAGCCAGACGCTCGCGCGGCTGACGGACGGCCTCTCACTGCCGGCGACCTCCAATCGCTCCGGCGCGCAGAAGTCGCTGCTGCTCTCGCCACAGAACGTCGCCGCCAACGCGCAGGCGCAGGCCATCGGCACGCAGTTCCCGGCGAACAGCGTCGCGAACTCGATTCCGCTGCTCTGGTGGCTGGTCATGGTCGAGCTGCTCGGCCTGGTCAGCTTCCCGCTCACCTTCTACGTCTTCCGGGGGCTGCACGACCGCGGCTGGGGATTCTCCAAAGTGGTCGGCCTGCTGCTACTGGCGTGGATGACGTGGCTTCCCGCCAGTGTCAGGCTGCTCCCCTTCGATCACTGGATCGTCGTCGCCATGTTCGCGCTGCTCGCGTGCGTCGGCGGCGCGGTCGGTTGGTGGCGCCGGCGCGAGCTGTTGGCGTTCGCGCGGGACCGCTGGCGCGTGCTCGTTCTCTGCGAGGCGCTGTTCCTGGTCGCGTTCCTCTTCTTCGTCTGGATTCGCGCCCAGGACCCCGACCTCTGGCATATCTATCGCGGCGGCGAGAAGCCGATGGAGCTTGCCTTCCTGAACGGCATCCTGCGCAGCCGCTACATGCCGCCCCTCGACCCGTGGTTTAGCGGCGGTTACATCAACTACTACTACTACGGCCAGTATCTCGTCGCCGTCCTCATCAAGCTCACCGGCGTCGCGCCGACAACCGCCTTCAACCTGGCGATACCGCTGCTCTTCGGCGTCACGATCACCGGCGCGTTCTCGATTGTCTGCGGGATCACCCGGCGCTGGTGGGCGGGTGTCGCCGCCGCGTTCGGCCTCGCCGTCGTCGGCAACCTGGACGGCCTGGCGCAGTTGTGGGGACAGTGGCAGGTCAACCTTGCGCAGCTCTGGATACAGTGGCAGGGCGCGCCGGCGCATCAACCTCCGTTGGTTACACCGCTCTTCGATTACTGGCGCAGCAGCCGCGTCATCCCGAATACGATCAACGAGTTCCCGTACTGGAGCTTCCTCTACGCCGACCTGCACGCCCATCTGATTGATCTGCCCGTCGTGCTGCTGATGATCGGCGTCTGCGCGTCGCTGCTGGCGGGCGCCAAAGCGGATGGTCGGCGCTGGCTCCCGGCGCTGCCCGCGCTGGGCATGCTGGCGCTGGCGCTCGGCGCGGCGTGGTGTATTAGCACCTGGGACCTGCCGACCTACGCGATCCTGTTCGCCGTCGCGCTGGGCCTGCGGCAGCTTCCCTTCGGCGAGCCGGAGCGGTGGCGCTCGCCGCGCCTGCTGCTCACGTGGCCGCTCATTCGCAACTACGTCGCCGCGCTGCTCGTGACGTTCGGCGCGACCTACGCGCTCTACTTCCCGTTCCATGCCGACTTCCAGAACTTCGTCAGTGGGACCGGGCCCGTCACCGTCGCCACGGACCCGCTGCAGTTCCTGACGATCTACGGCCTCTGGCTCTTCATCGTCGTCAGCTTCTTCTTTGTCGAGCTGTACGACCGCCTCAAGCCGCGCTTCGCCGCGCTCTCGCCGTATTTCGAGGAGCAGCCGTTGCGGGGCGCGTGGGCGCTCGGACTCGTCGGCGTCTTTGCGCTGGCTGTCGCGTACCTGCTCGGCGTCAAGGCGATCCTGGCCCTGCTGCTGATCGTCGGCCTGGGGCTGGCCCTGAACACCCGCCACTCCCCGGTGAAGCTGCTGACCTACGCGCTCATCCTGCTGGCGCTGGCGGTGGCCCTGGGTGTTGAGTTCATCTATATCCGCGACTTCCTGGACCACTCGGCCTACGAGCGCATGAACACCGTCTTCAAGTTCGGGTATCAGGTGTGGACGATGCTGGCCCTTGGCGGGGCGCTGGCCGTGGCGCAGATGGCCGGGCTCGTCTGGCCCTCCCTCTTTCCGGCGGAAGCGGCGGCGGATCGGGAACAGAATGGCGGTCCCGCGGCGTCTATATCTCAGGGCCCGCCGACGAAGCCGGCCTCAGAGTGGATGTTGCCGCGTGTGACGGGCGCGGACGCGCTGCGCGTCGGCTGGACCATCGCGCTGACGTTCCTAGTCTGCGGCTCGCTGGTGTTCCTCTTCGAGGGCACGCGGGCGCGGCTGGCCGACCCGGCGATCTGGGCGCAGGTGCAGCCGCCGCCGGGCGGCATACAGCCACAGGGCCTCTCGCTCGACGGCATGGCCTACATGCGCGGCTGGTATCCCACTGATTACGCGGCGATCAACTGGATGAACACGCACATCCAGGGCGACCCGACCATCGTCGAGGCCAGCAACGGCAACTACGCATGGTACGGGCGCGTCTCGATCTATACGGGACTGCCGGCGGTGCTGGGGTGGGGAAGTCGTGAATACGAGCAACGCTACGGCGAAGAGGTCTTCCCGCGCCAGAGCGACGTCCAGCAGTTCTGGGCGACCGACGACCCGAACGCGGCGGTCAGTTTCCTGCGGCAGTTCGGCGTGCAGTACATCTACCTGGGTGAGCTGGAGCGGACCTGCTATGTGACGCAGGGCAACGGAGCCTGCGTGCCGATGGGCGCCGGCGCCATCGCCAAGTTCCAAACACTCGAGCGCGCTGGTGTGGTTCAATCAGTGTATACCAATACAGGCGTCACAATCTACGAGGTCAGTGGGTAATGGGTCTTGTCTTGCTCTGGTGGGTGGCGATTGAGGTGGTGGGGTTGGCGGCGTTGCCGTTGACCACGCTGGTCTTCGCGCGCCTGCCGGGTCGCGGTTGGGCCTTCGCGAAGCCGCTGGGGCTGCTCACGCTCGGCTGGCTGATCTGGTTCCCGCTGATCGTCTTCCACGCCCTGCCGTACTCCTCGGGCTGGATCGCCGGCACGCTCATCGCGTTCGCGCTCGGCAACGTCGCCCTGATGCGCCGCCTGCCCGCCGTGCGCGCGGGGCTGGTCGCGCTTTGGCGGGAGCAGCGCGCGTATATCATCGGCGGCGAGGCGGTCTTTGCCGGCGCGTTCGCGCTGATGGCCTGGGTGCGCGCCTTCACGCCCGCCGTCGTGGACACCGAAAAGTTCATGGACGTGGCCTTCATCTCGTCGCTGTGGCGAACGCCGCACCTGCCCGCGCCGGACCCCTGGCTCAGCGGCAATCCCATCAACTACTACTACTTCGGCCACTTTCTCATCGCCAGCCTGGCCAAGATGCTTGGCACACAGCCCGGCACAGCCTTCAATCTCGGCGTCGCGCTGATCTTCGCGCTCTCCGCTGTCGCCATCTTCGGCGTCGTCACCAGCGTCGTCGCCGTGCTGCGCGGCTCCCGGCCGGACGCCCTGCGTCGCGCCATGCCCTACGGACTCTTCTCGCTCTGTGCCGTGTTGATCCTGGGCAACCTCAACAGCGCGCAGATCTGGTGGAATCAGGCGCGAGCGCTGCTCAAGTATACCCCCGCGCTCCACGGCAACGTCTGGATGTTCTGGCTCAATCGCAACCTCTGGACGCAGTACGATTGGTGGTCGCCGTCACGCGTCGTCCCCAGTACCATCAACGAGTTTCCCGCCTTCAGCTTCGTGCTCGCCGACCTGCACGCGCATGTACTGGCGCTGCCCTTCGCCGCGTTGGCCGTCGCGCTCGCCTTCAATCTGCTCGTCGGGCGCGGCCAGGGTCTGCGCGTCTTCGGCGCGGGACGCGAGCGGTGGCTCGTCCTGGGCGTGACGGCGCTCGCTATCGGCGGCCTCTACGCCATCAACGGCTGGGACCTGCCGACGTACCTCGGCCTGGCCGCGCTTGGCCTCGCCGTTCAGCAGTGGCTCGCCCACGGACGCCGCCTCACCAGCGTCTTCGCGCTGGACCTCTGCGCCGCCGCCGGCCTGTTGATCGCTCTCTGCTTCATCCTGTATCTGCCCTTCTATCGCGGCTTCGTCTCGCCTTCCGCCGGCGTCAAGCTCGTTCCCCCGAACCAGCGTTCAGCCATCGGCTACGAATTCGCCATCTTCGGGCTGCCGCTGGTCATCGTCGCCTCACTGCTCTTTCTGCGCGTCACCCACTGGGTCGCGGATGTGGTGCGGGGGCGGGACGCCTCATCCTCACAATCCTCGGAACCTAACCCCCCAGCCCCCTTCCCCAGGGGGGAAAGGGGAGCCGGAGACGCGATGGCAGGGGGTGAGGATAACCACGAGGCAGCCGCCATCCGCGCCGTGTTCAGTGGAGTGATCGTGGCGATTCCTCTCGTCGCCCTGCTGCTCTGGACCGTCTCCACCACCTCTAACCTGGGCTGGACGCTGTTCTGGTGCGTGCTGCTCGTCCTTGCGTGCTTCGCGCTGGTTGTGCGCCATCTGCTGCCCGACGAGTTTGCCGACGAGGCGGAATCCTCACCCGTCGAGACGACCGCCGACCTGGGCGACGTCTGGCTCTACGTGCTCGTCGGCGTCTCCGCGGCGCTGGTGGCGGCGGCTGAGCTTGTCTACCTGCGCGACATCTTCGACTCGCGCATGAATACCGTCTTCAAACTCTACTACCAGGCGTGGCTGTTGCTCGGCCTGGCGGCGGGCGTCGCTCTCGCCAGGCTGCTCCCCGCCGCGCGCGCCACCCTCGCCGCGTTCATCGCCAACCGCGCTCCCGCGACGATGCGGGTAAACGACGTGGACGAACGACCCGCGTCCCTTGCTGCGCCCAGATTCGCCATTGCCGGCGCGGCGCGCGGCAGTGATGGAGGCAAGCGTCCAGACTCCGCATGGAACCCGCCCACCGGCAACCGCGTTTCACAGGATGACGACGCGGCGGGAGAGAACTCATCAGCGAGCGACGCCCCGCCAGCGCGTGGGCGCGCGGTACTCCCAGAAGCTTTGCGTTGGATCGGCGCGGGGGGTATCCTGGTATGGACGGGTGTTGTCGCCGTGCTGGTCTGCGCGTCGCTGATCTACCCGGTGCTGGCAACCTCGGCGCGCACGAACAACTTTACGGCGCGGACGGGGCTGGACGGCACGGCGTATATGGCGAGCGATCCGGTGAATGGCGGGGTGGGCTGCGCGAGTGTCGGCGCCGGCTCCAACCACGATGACAACGAGGCCATCGCCTGGCTGAACAAGTCTGTCAGCGGTAGCCCGGTCATCCTGGAGGCGCCCGGCTGCGAGTGGAGTCATTACAGTCGCGTCTCGTCGTTCACCGGGATGCCGACGCTGCTCGGCTGGCCGGGTGGGCATGAGGGCGAGTGGCGTGTCAACTGGGTGACGAAGACGGGCCAGCAGGCCATCTTCGCGGAGCGCGCGGACGCGATCCAGACCATCTATACCAGCCAGGATCAGGCGACGGTCCTGAATCTGCTGCGCCAGTATCACGTGCGCTACGTCTACGTCGGAGCGGCGGAGCGCCAGGTGTACCCTAACGCCAATCTGGCGCGTTTCGGCATATATCTCACAGTCGTGTATCAGCATGACGGCGTGATTATCTATTCCGTGCCCTCGAAATAGGGGAGGTCGTTGATGTCGAGTCAAAAACGCAACATCCAGGCGCGCCGGCGCGGCGCACGCTCCACGCGCGACCATACCCCCACCAAGAACGCCCTGCTGACCGCCGGCGCCTCCGCCGCGCTGCTGCCCTCCGCCGTCGCCAAAACGCCGCCCGCCTCGCATGAGGTCACGACCACCTGGAATTCCGTCATTCCCGACGCTCCCGCCGAGCCGGTCTCCCCACCGGAGCCACACGCGCCGCCGGAGCGACACGCGCCGAATCTCGAAACGCCCACGCTCACCGAACTGCGCGCCGCGCTCATTGCCCGCGCCCGCGTGCTCGCAGAGGACACGCGCGCCTGGCTGGCCGCGCGCACGTTCGAGCAGTGGCTCTGGTTCGCGGTGATCGCCCTCGCCACGATTCTGCGGTTCTGGCAGCTTGGCGCGAAGCCGCTGCACCACGACGAGAGTATGCACGCCTACTTCTCGCTCGCCTTCGCCCAGGATCCCTCCAGCTACTCGTATGATCCGCTGTTGCACGGCCCCTTCCAGTTCCACGCCGAGGGGACCATGTTCGCGCTGCTCATCGGCCTGCAACACATCTTCGCGGCGGGGGCCGTCGGCAACCCCTGGATCAATGACACCAGCGCGCGGTTCGTACCCGCCCTCTTCGGCATCGGCATCGTCGCGCTCCCCTACGGGCTGCGGCGCGAACTGGGCCGCGCGGGCGCGCTCATCGCGGCGTTCCTGCTCGCCGTCTCTCCCACCTTCGTCTACTTCTCGCGGTTCCTGCGCGAAGATGTCTACTTCAACTTCTTCATGTTCGCGATGGTCGTCGCGGCGATCCGCTTCGCCCACGAGCGCACCATCAAGCGGTTCGTCTACCTGACGGCCGCCGCGGTGCTTGCCTACGCCACCTTTGAAGGCTTTTTCCTCACCATCGCCATCTTCGTCGGTTTCCTGGCTATCCTGGTCGCGTGGGAGTTCTCCGGAGGCCTGGCGAAGAGTCTTCCCGCCGTCCTCACCCCGCGCGAACGACTGTTCTTCAGTCGCGCGCTGGTCTTTGCGGCGCTGGGCGGTCTCGCCGCCGCCTGCGGCGTCTTCGCGCTACATCAGCTCACCGCGCTCAGCGCGTATATCAACAACAACCCTACCAGCAGCGCCACCCAGGTTGAGAACCTCGAGAACAACACCGTTGCCATCATGCTTTACGCGAGCATGCTGATCGCCCTGCTGGTGATCGGCGCGCTGATCTGGCAGATGTATCAGGACGACGCGCGCACCGTCGCGGCGCGGCAGGCCGACGAATACGCCTGGCTGGACGACGAGGACGAGGACAATGGACGCGACGGAGACCAGCGGCCCATCTCCGCGTTTGCCCAGACGCTCGCCGTTCCCGGCCGCAAGATCCGCGCGCTGCGCGCCCGTATTGACCCGGAACGCCAGCCCCTCCTGGCGCTGCTGCTGAACATCTCCTGGGTGCATTGGTTCATCGCGTTCGTCGCGGCCTGGGTGATCTTCGCCGCCCTGTACTACATCGTTCCCGGCGGCTCCGGCGCGACCTGCACGAGTATCGGACAATGCTTCCAGAAAGGCATCGGCAAGGGCGTCTGGCAGGGCCTGTACTACTGGATCGAGCAGCAGAAGGTGGCGCGCGGCGGCCAGCCGTTCTACTACTACCTGCTCCTGATGCCGCTCTACGAGCAGCTTGCCATCGTCTTCGGCGTCGCCGGCATCGTCTATTCCTTCGCGAGGCCGAACCGGTTTCGCCTGTTCCTGGTCTTCTGGTTTGTCGGCTCGCTTGGCCTCTATTCCTGGGCGGGCGAGAAGATGCCCTGGCTCTCGATGCACATCCTGCTGCCGCTGATGCTGCTGGCCGCCGTCAGCCTGAACTGGGTGGCCCAGCACTGCTACGCGCTGGCGTTGCGGCTGCGTGACGCGCGCCGCTCAGCACGGCTGGAGCAGTCGGAGACAGAGCCCGATGAGGTCATTCCCACCGGGATGGTACCAACCTGGGTGCGCGAGGCGACCAACGGCTGGCGTCCGCGTGTGGCGCTGTTGAGCGCGGTCGGCGCGATCCTGCTGCTGATCCCGATGATCCACAGCATGCTGACCCTCGCCTATGTGGATCCCGCCAACGGTCCGCGAGAGATGCTCGTCTACGTGCAGACGACCAATGACGTAGACACCGTCATGGCCAAGATCAAGACCGCCGACGAGAAGCTCTACGGCGGCAAGCATCTCCTGCGCATCGGCGTCGGAGCCGGAGAAGAGTGGCCGTTCTACTGGTATCTGCGCGACTACACCAACTCCATCTTCGGGTATGGCGCGAACGATCAGCGCCCGGTGGACGTGGCGATCATGCTGCCCGCGTATGACTCGAACCACAACGACGCCCAGACGTTCATGTCCACCCCCGCGCACAAGGCGGCGTTCACGATGAAGCAGTACAAGCTGCGCTCATGGTGGGATGAATCGTACAAGCCGGAGCCGTGCATCGCGACGAAGACGCACGCCTGCCCGGCCTCCGCGAACTGGGGCTCCGGCGTCGGCCTGGGCGCGTACCTCAGCTACGGCTCGTTCCCGCCGCCGCACGCGCAGTTCGACCTCGGACGCGCCACGAGCCGGCTCTGGAACTGGCTCTGGTTCCGCCAGCCGATGGGCGACACGGGCGGGTCGTACGACTTTACGTTCATCGTCCACAATGGTTTGCCGATCCAGCCATGAGCAGTGGACCTGACGCCGCGACGCGCGATCCCGCCGAGCTCGAGCGCGCATTGGGGCTGCGCTTTGCGGACAGCGCGACGCTGCTGCGCGCGCTGACCCATCACTCGGCGTGCCCAGGGACGCGGCAGCGCGACTCCTACGACACGCTGGAGTTCCTGGGCGACGCGCTGATCGGTGTGGCCGTCGTCGAGCGCATCTTCCTGGACGCGCCGGAGGCCAATGAGGGCGAGATGACCGCGCTCAAGTCTGAGGTCGTCAGCCGGCGCGTGCTGGCGCGGATCGGCCTGCGCCTGGAACTGGACAAGTACGTGCGGGTGGACGCCGCCAGTCTGCGCACCTTCAACGAGCGTACTCGCGAGTCGCTGGCCGCGGACGTGCTGGAGGCGCTGGTGGCGGCGATCCACGTGGATCAGGGGCGCGAGGCCGCCAACGCCTTCATCGCCCGCGAAATCCTCCCGATCATCCCCTCCGTCAAGGGGACTCT
>DATEGV010000096.1:0-3307 GCA_035279925.1 Ktedonobacterales bacterium
AGTAGCGCGCCGGTCTTCTTCATCCTTGGCATCGGCACGTCCCTCTTCACCGGATCGGGGCTCTTCGTCGCCATGGAGAACTGCTTCGGTGTCATCTTTCGCTTGCGTGGGCGCGATCTCGTGCATCTGAATGTCATGGCCATCAGCATGCTGCTACTCTATATCGTGCTCGTGCCGCTGCTCTTCCTCGGCTCCATCGTCCCGGCGGCGATCCTGCGCGCCGTTGACCCAGGCGGCCACAGCGCCTTTGGCGGGTTTCTGATCCAGGCGGCGGGTGTGGGCGTCTCGTTGGTCGTCGCCTTCGCGCTCTTTGCCGTCATCTATACCATCGTGCCGAATATGCGTGTCCGCTGGCACGAGGCGCTGCGGGCCTCGTTCGTGGCGGCGCTGCTGCTCGTGCTCTATGAGATCCTGTTCCCCATCTATGTCTCGCTGCTGCTGCATCCTCATAACTACGGGTCCGTCGCCGGGTTTCTTCTCGTGATCGTACTCTTCTTCTACTACCTGTCCTTCATCCTGCTGATCGGCGCGGAGATCATGTCGTGGGACGCCGGCCAGCGGCGCACGCTGAGCGACCTTACCGGCATTCTGCATGAGGTGCAGGCGCACCACACACTGCGCGGCGCGGCTGGCAAAACGGCGGGCCTGCCTCGCGAGGACCTACAGCACCATGAAGGCGCCGCGGCGATGCGTGACAGCCGGGCCGCCCGCGAACATGAGTCCACCGATCACCGCGACGACGCGCCTCCGCCAGAGGTGATTCGCGAGGAGTGACGGCGCGGCGAACTCTTCCGAGTATCACTCGCGGGAGAGGGGCGCCGGACCCGCCGCCTAATGCGTGACCGTGAACGTGAAGGCCGCGTGGATGGCCGGGGAGCCGTCCTGAGGCTGGATCGTCACGGTCGCCTGCCACTGGCCGAGCATCGAAAGCACGCCCTGCGCCTGGTACGTGCCCGGTATCGGCGGGTTGGACGCCCCCAGTGTGACATGCAGCGGGGTCATCGCCATCGCGGTCATCGTCATGTCGAGCGTGACCGTCGCCCCTTGCAGCGGCTTGCCCTGCGCGTCGAGCGCCTCGACGGTGAAGGCGTATGTGCCGAAGTTCTGAGGAATCGCCGTCAAGGAGACGACATCGCCGTTGACCGTCTTGGAGACGACGACCTCACCGGCGGGCTGTCCGGCGCTATGCGTGGAGGACGGCACGGACCCATGCTGGCTGAGCATCTCCTGGAGATATGCGGCCAGCGCCTGCGGATCGAAGCCCTCATCGAGATAGAGCCGCTCGTTCCCCTGCGCGTCCAGCACATACACGCCCGTCGTGTGGATGACCACGCCGTCGTTCTGCTCGATGGCCTGCATGTGGAAGTCGTTCCAGATGGGGGTGAGCTGATCCAGGGAGCCGAGCAGATAGCGCATCGGCAGCGTCACCTGGCGCGACTGGAGAAACGCCTTGGCGGTGGTGGGGGTGTCGTGCCAGGGGTCCACGCTGATGGCGACCCATTCGACATCGTTGGCCCGCGCGCCGAGATGCTGCGCCGTCCAGTTGATATACTCCGCCATGAGCGAGCAATCCGCGTGCGGACAGACGGAATCGAAGAAGGTGAGGACGACGGGGTGGCCCTTCAAGCTCGCCACCGACACCGGCTGTCCTGACTGATCGTTGAGGCTAAACGACGGGGTGGGCGCGCCACCGAGATCAACGCCGCTCGCAACCGCTTCCCGCGCGAGTTGCTTCGTGCGCGCCTCCGCTTTCGCCTGCGCGGACGGGCCGGTGAACGCATGTCCGATCAGCGCGATCAGAATCGCCAACAACACCGCGCCGCCTGCCGCGCCAATCAGCAGTTTCGTTCGTCCGCGCATTGCCCACGCCTCTCGTAGCTGTTGCGAATCACCCTGCCGCGCTCGCTCCGGCTCGGCGCCCGCCCGTGCGGGGAACCGCGTCCCGCTCGCTCGCCTGCGCACCCGGCGCGCATACCCGGACGCCTGGAGCCATCGGCCGCAGAGACTATGCCAGCGCCGCGCGCCCGCTCATTGACTCGCCGCGCAGTGTGATGTCGCCACGCTACCCCAAAAAGTCACATCGCGGCGAGTTGACGTAACGCCCGGTGCTATAGTGCCGCGGAGACGACATACGCATTCTGATCGGGAGCACGCTATGAAGTATAGCAGGACCACAAAATGAAGTATAGCCGCTTTGCGTGCCTCGTCATGCTCATCGGCGCGGCGCTGCTCTGCGTGGCCTGCGGCGCCTCGTCGTCGGTCAACAATACCAGCTCGCTGATGAGCAATCTGCGCCAGGCTGGTTTGCGGGTGAGCCAGGATCAGTACACGACGCTGCGCCAGCCATTTCTCTCCGTGCCGGGACACCTCCTCCTCGTGAACGGACAGCGCGTGGAATCCTACGACTACGCGACGACCGCCGCCGTGCGTGCGGACGCCGGCCACATCGCCAAGGACGCCTGCCTGGTGTTGACGCCGCACGGCCAGGTGATGATGGATTGGCCCGGCCCACCGCATGTCTTCTCCAAGGGCGACGTGATCGTGCTCTACGCCGGGACCGACGCCACCATCCTGCGCGCGCTGAAGGCGGCGCTGGGAACGCAGATCGCTGGGGTGTAGGGGAACCTCACCCCCAGCCCCCTCTCCCACGAGGAGAGGGTGAGCCAGGCGCAGATCGCCGGGGTGTAGCCGGCGCCGCCCGAACACTGCCTTGCTGAGAAGCGGGGAACGCCGTACCATGTATCGGTGGAGGCGTACCCGATTGCTTACTCACCGTCGCCGCATGGACAGGCGCTCTCATTGGACGCCGCGCGGCGCCATCCGCATGCTCATGCTCGCCACACTCTTGCCGGTGTATCTCTGCGCGCAGGCCGTGGTCAGCCCCGCGCTGGCCGACGGCGGCGCCCCAAATCTCGCCTATGTGGCGGGCGGCGGCGCGAACGGCTCCGACCTCGACGTGATAGACATGAGCAAGCTCAACGTCTCCTGGCATACAACGCTCGACAGCGCGCCCTACAGTGTGCTGCTCAGCGCCGATAGCCACGAGCTCTTCGCCACAGAGCCGGCGGCGAACCGGTTGATCTTCGTCGGCGCCCGCGACCACCATGTGGATACGTCGCTCGCGCTTGGCGCGCGGCCGACCGCGATGGCGCTGGACCTGGCCAGCAGCCCCAACCAGCTCTATGTCACGGAGCAGGGGTCGAACGCCGTCGCCGTGGTGGACACCAGCAAGCGACATGTCGTCGCTACTATACCCGTGGGTTCGCAGCCCAGCGGTCTCGCCGTCGCGGGAGCCAGCAGCGGCATC
>DATEGV010000097.1:0-2832 GCA_035279925.1 Ktedonobacterales bacterium
CGGCATGCGGCGGTCGTACCAGTAGGCGAGAAACGTGAGTGGGCCAAGCAGGCCGAACAGCACAGCGAAGATCGGCAAGAGCGCCTCGACCTTGGATTGCTTCATTACGGTCCACAGCACGATCAGCGCGAGGACGCCGCCGAGCAGCACACGCCAGTAGATGCGGCGGCGTTGTATGCGCGCCCAGCCGATAAGCCAGCGCAACAGCGGCGCGGCGGCAACGGCGAGCGATGGGGCGGTGGGGGCGGGCCGAGGCGTGACGCGGAACGACGACATAGCGATGCCCTCCGGCGCGGCGGCCATGCGACGGTCCGGCGGCCCAGATCGCGCGGCGCCTGCTCATCGCGTAGTATACGCCAGCGAGGGAAGCGCGTTGAGGTCCATGGGAGAGGTGTCCTCATTTCAGGGTTCCCCCTCGCCCGCGCACGGGAGAGGGGGTCCGGGTGAGGCAGCCTACAGCAGTGAGGACCGCTACACCGTGGGTGTCGGCGTGCGGCGGCGGGGTAGCTCGACAAGCTTGACGATACCCCAGGCCAACAGCGCGTAGACGATGATGGCCAGCAGCGCCGCAAGCTCCAGCACGCCGCTGTGCGCGCCGGCGTCCGGGAAGACCCCCTGGAATGGGGCCACCAACGGATTCGTGATGCCATAGATGAGGCTGCTGAAGCCGGCGTTCGGGTTGGCCGCCAGCAGCTTCAGGACGACGCGAATGATGAGCAACGTCTCGATGATACCCAGGATGAAGTAGATGATGCGCTCGGTGCGATACCACGGCGGCAGCGTCTCATAGCGGGCGGTGGTGCGCACACGCTCGCCCGGCTGCACGTACTCGACGCGCTCCACCTGATCCACACGCTCCACCGGCTCCGCCGACGAAAGCGGCGGCATTCGATCTTCGGGTTCCATATCAATCTCCTCCTCGGACTGACGACACCTTCTGCGCCAGCCTGTCAAGCTGGTCTATGCACGGCGCGTGCCAAAGTCCTGGAGGCGGAAATTTCGCGACCTATCCGGCGAACGCGGAGGTGTCCCAGATCAGGAGACGCGCTCGGCCGGGGTCGTAGAGGACGAGCTGGCGACTATCGGGCGACCAGCGCAGGGCGCCATCCACCCGCAGGTATGTAGATGAACCCTGTTGCGGCGGCGTCAAGACGCGCACGACGCTGCCGGTGGCTGTGTCATAGATCGTCAGCGGCGGGTTCTGCCCAGTGACGCTCACCGGCACGATGTAGCTGGAGGGGTAGGCCGCCAGCATGCGCGCGTCGCTGTTCCAGGCGAGAAGAACGCGCTGCGTCGCGGGATCATAGGCGTCTTTGGGCATGTTCGAGAGGACCGTGCCCAGACCGGCGTCGCGCAGCGGGACCAGCGGCGAGGCGTCCAGCCCCATCTGTTGCAGCGACGACTCGCTTGGCTGCTTCGCGCCACTCAATTGGATGCGCGCGGTGAGCGAGACGGGGTCCACGATGTAGCGGCCATCGGGCGACCACGTGGCAAACGCGGCGTTCCAGGTATACGCGCCGGGGATGAGGTTGTTCTGCCCGCCGTTCACGGACGAGACATCCAGGGAGGCGACGCCCGGCTGCCAAACGCTGAATTGCGCGTCGCTGACCGGGTTGCCAATCGGGGCGGTCGCCTCCGTCAATGGGCTGGCCGGCGGCGCGGTGGTCGCGCTGAGCGGGATCGAGGGGATGAGGGCGCTCGCCGGCGTCCAGTCGTACCAGAGCGCCGGCGCCAGACTCGTGTAGCTGTATGTGCTACCACCGCTATTGGTCATCGGCGCGGGCAGTATGGTCGCCGTGCCGGCGCGCAGGTCCCAGCGGGTCGCGACGGCGTTGTAGGCGGCGTAGGATTGCAAGAGGACGCCGATGTGGCCGCCGGAGTCGTCCATCAGGACGAGTCCACTGTACACCAACGAGACATTCGTGTTCGGCGCGTCGAGCGAGGTGTAGACGGTGAGCGTAACGGCGAGTTCATGGCCGGCGCCGTTCCAGAGGACGCCCTGATAGTTGAAATATGGGTTCAGGTTGGTGGATGAGTTCACGGCGGTGAGGGCGCGCATGACGGCGGTATCCAGCGTGACCTGAGCGGTCAGGCGTTTGGTCGTCGTGTTGTACACATTGAGGAAACCGATGCCGCCGCACTGGCCGGGCGTCGAGTAGCCCAGCACGGCGACGCTCGCGCTATCGGGCGACCACGTCATGTCGGCCACGCACGCAATGTTGTCGCGGGCAAGCGGGATGACCGTGGGGCCGGCGGATCGTGTCACGGTTGCGGAGCTGGCCACATGGGCGCCGCCCAAGCGCAACGCGCCACTTGAGAGCGCGCCATATAGTGCGAGGGCGGCGACGACAGCCACCAACGTCACGATCCAGAGGACCCGGCGGGCGGGCGAGCTCCAATCCTCCAGCGCGGCGAATCCGTCGGCGGCTGTGACGAATGGGGCGCGCTGGATGGCGGCGTCGCTCGTCGCGCCAGCGTCCTGTTCCGCGTCAGCGAGGGCCGGCCGCGCCTCTGGGCGCTCCACCGGCGTGGCGACGGCGGCGAGGTCGCTCAGCGTGCGTACACGCTGCTCGCGCTCCTGCTGGTCGTCGTCGGCGGGTGCGGCGCGCTCGCTCATCGGGAACTCTCCCCCGCGTAGGTCCTATCAGATGGCTGTTTGTCTCTCACCTACACGCGCCATATGTGAACGCGACGCGAGGGAGATACGATGTTGCCCTACGTGGTACTACGCGCCATCCGTCGCGGTTCTCGCGCATGGCCGTCAGCGCCCTGGCGTCATTCGCCGAGCGCCTCCGCGAACTGGCTCACGTGCGCCTGTTCGTGCGACGCCTC
>DATEGV010000098.1:0-5574 GCA_035279925.1 Ktedonobacterales bacterium
CCCTTATCATCCATATGTGAGCATACAGTCGTGGCAACCATCTCTGGCTCCCCCTCTCCTCGTGGGAGAGGGGGCCGGGGGGGTGAGGTCTCCCCTACTTCAGCGCCGCCGCCTTGCGCAGCGACTCCAGGTCGCGCACCATCAGCGTCAGGTCCTGCGCCAGCCGCGAAACCTCTTCCATGTTGTTGAAGTAGGTCATCTGCATGTCAATGCCCATCAGCGCGCCCAGCAGCAGCGCCTCCGGCATCGCCTCGCGCTCCAGCGCGGAGAGCGGGCGCACGCGGCTGTACGTCGCGATGGTGGCGCGCAGCAGCGGCGGCCGGCGGTCGCCCAGCCCCCACGCGAAGTCGAAGAGCGCCGTGTCGAGATGCGCCTTCTCGAAATCGAGCACGCCGCTGACACTTGCGCTGATCGAATCGCCCCGCCACAGGACGTTGTTCGCCACATAGTCGCCGTGGACGACGAGCTTAGGCAGCGCGGGGTACAGCTCCTCGAAGTAGCGCGTCGCCAGCCGGTCGCGCACGTGGCGCAGCAGATCCGGCGAAAGCTCAGGATGCGGCTGCCAGCTCTCCAATACGCTATCTACCGTGTCCAGCGTCCACGCGCTCCACGGCTGGAACTCCGCCCCCTGCGGCGCAAAACCTTCCAGTTTCAGGTGCAGCGTCGCGAGCATCTCAGCCGCCTTGGGCCGCCCCCACATCCATTCCTGGCGGGTGGCCGTGTGGCCGTCGAGCGCGCGATAGAGCGCCCAGCGCGCGCCGCCGACCTCCGCGAACGTATCGCCGCTCTGCCCGACGAGCACCGGCTGCGGCGCCGCCACGCCTTGACCCGCGAGATGCGTCATCACACTGTGGACAAAGCGGATCGCGTCACTCGGATACCAGGGATAGAAGCGTTTCAGGAAGTAGCGAGCGCCCCCGGCCCGCACCTCCCAATAGTGCGCGCGGGGCTGCTCGGAGGCGGTGGCGTCCGGTTTGCGCGCCTGCCAATCGGCGATGGCGAAGGCGTCGAGCACAGCGGGCAGCGCGGTCGGGCTATTCCATTCCTCGACCGTCATCAGATCGCCGGCAAGCCCTCGTTCCTCAGCGCAGTCCTCGCAGCCGATGAGTTCGCCGGTGGGATTCACGACCAGGGTTTCGAGCGCCTGGCCACAGAGCGGGCAGTACACTGGAGACTCTACATTCTCTGAGTTGCGGGACGACGATACAGGCACAGACATTTGGGGGCTCTCCTTAGATCAGAGCTCGCGCTCCTGAACTGACGCCTTGAGGCACGCTCCTCCCTGCTTGCCCACGCGCGCATCCCCCTGGCGCCTACCATCGGGCGCGGGAACCGCTCACGTGAGCATGGCACTAGCAGGCTGAAACGGTGGGCAAGGCAAGGCAAGAACCGTGCAAGCGCAGGGCTGAACCGCGTCCTATCGCGCCCCACATTGTGCCGCACTCAGTCATCCGTCGAAAACATCGCTGTGCATGACGATTCCGACTCCCCATGACGGTTGGAACCAGTATAGCACAGTTCACTTCCGACGCAATATGCCTCGCTTGAGTCCAGGTCCAGCGCCCGGCCGCCACTCGGCTTCTCCCCGCGCGACATTGCCACCCCGGCGGGAGTGTGCGATGTCATTGGGCGGCGCGTGCGCTTCCCCTGCTTTCCCCCACGTACGCTTATACCCACCCGTGTGTGACAGATGGCAGTACTTTTCGCTTGGCGCGCTCGATGGCCAGCACCCGCCAACCCAACGCCCGCGCCTTGACGCTCGCATGTCTGGCGACCTATACTTCACCGCGACGAGCGAACGGCATCCCATCTGGCGCGTTCAGGAGGATCAGTATGGGGAAATCCGTGGATCAGGCCGTGGCGACCGAGGTCGCGACGAGGACGATGACCACCACTGAGGCCGGGCGTAAAGGCGGCGCCGCCGTGCGCGAAAAGTACGGCGAGGAATACTACCGTCGCATCGGCAAGATCGGCGGCTCCGCGCTCAAAGCGAAACGCGGCATCGCCTACTACAGTGACATCGCCAAAAAAGGCGGCCAAGCGAATGTCGAGAAGTACGGCGCCGATCACTTCGCGGAGATGGGCAAGAAGGGCGGCAGCACCACCAAGATGCGCCAGTCCGCCGACTTCTACAGCCGCATCGGGCGCATGGGTGGCGCCGCCAAACGCCGCAAGCGCGACGGGGAGGCCGGCTAGTCGCCGTTCGCCTCGCTCGCCGGAGAGACCGCGGCGCGGGTGTCGAGCGTGCGCATGCCCTCGGCGATCTTCTCGGGGAGGTGCGAGTCCGCGGCCTGGCGGGCGACGCGAATCGCGCTCTTGATGGCCTTGGCTTTCGAGCGGCCGTGCGAGATGATCGAGACGCCGTTGACGCCAAGCACCGGCACGCCGCCGTACTCCTCATAGTCCAGACGCTTGCGCACGCGGTCGAACCCCGGTTTGGCCAACAGTGCGCCGACGGAGGTGATGGGGCCGGCGGTCAACTCCTGCTTGATCGCGCCGAGGAGCATCTTGACGAGGCCCTCGCTCAACTTCAGGACGACGTTGCCCACGAAGCCGTCGCAGACGACGACATCCAACGTGCCGGCGTTGATGTCGCGGCCCTCCACGTTGCCGACGAAGTTCAGCCCGGCGTCCGGCGCGGCGGCCTTGATGAGTTGGTGCGCCTGCTGCGTCAGTTGGTCGCCTTTGGTCTCCTCCTCGCCGTTGGCCAGCAAGCCGACACGCGGGTTCGCCACACCGAAGACACTCTGCATGTACGCGGAGCCCATGACGGCGAACTGGAGCAGGTAGGGCGGCTTGCAGTCGGTGTTGGCGCCCATGTCCAACACGAGCGTCTGCCCGCTCGCCGAGGGCAGCACACCTCCGAAGGCCGGGCGGTCTACGCCGCGAATGCGCCGCAGGGTGAAGATCGCGGCGGCCAGCACCGCGCCGCTATTCCCGGCGGAGACGGCCGCCACCGCGCCGCCGTCTCGCACGAGCTCATGGCAGAGGGTGATGCTGTTGCGCCGCTTGGCGCGCACGGCTTCGGCGGGGTGCTCGTCCATCGCGATCACCTCGTCGGTGTGGACCACTTCGATGTCCAGACCGCCGGTGTCGAGCTTGGCAAGCTCGGCGTTGATCACGTCGCGTGGCCCTACCAGCGCGATGCCCACCCGCTGCTCGCGCGCGGCCTGGACGGCGCCCAGAACCACCTCACCGGGCGCGTAGTCGCCACCCATCGCGTCCACCGCGATGCGAGGGAGCGCACCCGCGCCGGTGGCTCGCTGTGCTGACTCTGCCACACGATCCTCCTACGACACGACAGACCCGAGTGTATCTGCGCTAGCCGACGGTCTGCTTGACAAGCTGGACGAGCGAGTGCAGGTCGAACGGCTTACTGACGATATGCACGACGCCAAGCTGGCGCAGGTTCGCCTCTTCTTTGCGCAGGTCAGCCTCCGCCTTGGCCGTCACGACGATCACAGGGATGCGCGCGGTGTCCGGGCTGAGCTTCATCAACTGCAATTCGTCCTCGCCCTCAAGGTAGGGCATCATCAGGTCCAGCAGGATGAGGTCCGGCCGGTGCTCACGCACGGCGTCGTAGACACGCAGGCTCTGAACGCTCTTGTAGACGTCGTATCCTTCCTCACTCAAGGACTGCGTGAGCAGCTCGGCAATGGAGACGTCGTCGTCAACGACGAGGATCTTCTTGGCCACTTAAGTACCCATCCTTCGCGCGAGAGAACAGCGGGTTG
The DNA here is from genome assembly GCA_035279925.1 of Ktedonobacterales bacterium. Classification (GTDB taxonomy): domain Bacteria; phylum Chloroflexota; class Ktedonobacteria; order Ktedonobacterales; family JADMIN01; genus DATEGV01. Next base: position 3,735 of record DATEGV010000098.1, read on the forward strand.
TGCCCGCATTGTACACCGCGCCGGGTGATTGCAGCAATTTTGCGTCCTTTCGACTCATACGGCTGTGGACCATTGGGCTACTGTCGCTGTCGCGCGATGCTTATTCCCACTGATGTGGGACGCTCTCGGCCATGCATGACTGGAGCACACGCATCGCGTGGCCTGTAGGCCAGAAACCCCGAACCAATTCAGCTCGTGAGGTATTAGACGCGACCGGAGAGCAGCGCCGGCACGCGCACGGAGCGCACCGTCTCGGCGAACGCGGTGGCCGCCGGGGAAAGCTCGCGCCCCGGCCACTGCGCCAGCGCCACCTCATACGGCGGCAGTTCAGCGTCGCGCACGGTGACACTGACGAGGTCACCGCGCTGAAGCTCATCCCAGACGGCGAGGGCGGGAAGCACCGTCACGCCGACGCCGCGCAGGAGGAGTTGCGTCATCACCTCACCGGCGGTCGCCTCCAGCGCGATCGGCGCGTCCGCATTCGGCGGCAGCACGTGGCGCAGGCCGAGATGCGTTGGGCCGGCCTGCGTCGAGAGGATCGTGTGGCCGGCCAGGTCGGCGCGCTCGCACTCACGCTTGCGGGCCAGAGGATGATGTTTGGCGGCAAGCAGCAGCAGCGGATCGCTGTAGGTCCAGTGCACCTGCGCGCGGGGATGTAGCTGCGCCCGCGAACAGAGCGCCAATTGGATCGCGCCGTCGAGCAGCGTCTCCATGAGCACGGGACTGAGGGCAGTGCGCACCCAGACGCGCACATTATGATGCGCGCGCCAAAACGTCTCGATCAGTCGGGGCATGAGATACTGGCTGCACGTGGGGTTCGCGCCGACCGTGAGCCGGCCCAGCCCACCGCGCACGGCCCGTTGCAGCTCGTTGACGCCCTCGATGCGTAGCGCCTGCATGCGTTCGGCGTAGGGCAGCAGCGCGCGACCGGCCTCCGTCAGTTCGAGCGTGTGGCCGTGGCGAATAAACAGGTCGGCGCCAAGCTCCGCTTCAAGGGCGGCGATGCGCCCGCTCACCGTCGGCTGGGCCAGGTCCAACAGCACGGCGGCGCGGGAGAAGCCGCGCGTGCGCGCCACCCGCACGAACGTTTCTAGTTGATCGAGTGTCACGCGCGTCTCCCGCGAATCACGAAATCCGATAAGACGTATCCGCCACACTGTCTCTCAGTATACCAGCGCGTGACGTACAGTTGAGGGAGTGAAGCAATGGGTTGCGACAATGTATGGCCGGCGCACGGCGGGAGGTGACGCATGAACGATGAGCACGCGCCTATTCAGGGCTTCGATCACGTGCAGGTGACCGCGCCGCGAGCCGAGGAGGCGCTGGCTCGGCGCTTCTACGGCGAGACGCTGGGCCTGGAGGAGACGCCGAAACCGGAGGCGCTGGCCGGACGAGGCGGCGCGTGGTATCGCTGCGGCAGCCTACAGCTCCACCTGGGCCTGGAAGACGACTTCCGGCCGCAACGCAAGAGCCACCCGGCCTTTCTCGTGCGCGACCTCGCGGCGATGCGCGCGCGGCTGGAGGCGGCCGGCGCGCCGATTGCGGTGGACGCGCCGATTCCGGGCTACCAGCGCTTCGAGACGCGCGATCCCTTCGGCAACCGGCTCGAATTCATGCAACGCCTCACGGGGGCGGGAACAGACGGGCGCGCGGGCGCGCAGATCAAGGCGCAGGCGCGCGCGCAGTTCGGCGCCACGGCCGAAGCGTACGTCGCGAGTCCGGGGCACGCGAGCGGCGACGACCTGGCGCGGCTGGTCGAGCTGGCGGACCCACAGGAGAGCGACTACGCGCTGGATGTCTCGACGGGCGGCGGTCACGTGGCGCTGGCCCTGGCTCCGCG
>DATEGV010000099.1:0-12537 GCA_035279925.1 Ktedonobacterales bacterium
CCGAAGACATCCAGGTTGTAGCGCGGGTCCACCGCCTGCGCGAAGTCAATAATGGTGACGGCTCCCTGCCAGTAGAGCAGATTGTACGCGGAGAGGTCGCCGTGGATGCGGTCGCACGCCAGCGCAAGCTCGATGTTGCGCATCAGCCGGTCAAACAGCGGCCGCGCCTCATCGGGCGTGATCTCCACTTCGCGCAGCAGCGGGGCCGCGCCCTCGGCGTCGCCGATGTACTCCATCAGCATGCTGTTGCCGATGTGGGCAAACGGGCGCGGCACATCGGCGCCCGCGTCGTAGAGTGCACGCTGCGTCTCGTATTCGTAGTCTATCCACCAGGAGACCTGCGCCGCGCGGCCCTTCGCGCTCTTGCGCGCCGAACGCAGATAGCGATCCCCGCGCGCCTCGCGGCCTTCAGCGTCGCGCTGGATCCGACTCATGCGATAGACCGCGTCGTTCTTCAGGCTGCGAAACATGCGTGGCCGGTATACTTTGGCGGCGACGTACTCGACGCCGAGCGCCGGATGCGCCGCGCAGCAGTAGACGGTCGCCTCCTTACCACTCTTGACGACGCTCACGATGTCGGTGATGAGATCCTCTTCGTAGAAGCGCTCGAGCGCGGAGAGTATCCAGGGCGCGTCGCGTTGCGATGGCAAAAAGGTTGGCTGCCACTTCGGCTTGGCGCCGCCGCCATCGTCGAGCGCCTGGTCCTTGAGCCAGCGCTGCACATCTTCGTTGGCCTCGTAGCTGAACTTCGGTTGCGGTTTCGCGTTCACCGCGCGCTGATCGGCTTCAGATGGTGTACTCACGAGCGTTCGTTCTCCATGCGCGTCCCTCCCAGCGTCCGCGCCATGGCGCGTCGTGTGGTATGGGAAGGCCGCCGTCTCTGATGGCTCGTGAGGTCTCGTGGCGAGGTATGAGGAGGCGGGCGACTACGCCGCCAGCCGTGCCGGAGAGATCACGAGCGCTCCAACGTCGGTCCGAAGTGTGACCAATTCGTTCACGCTGTCCCTCCTTTGTCTGTGAATTGAGGCTGAATGACTTGGCCCGCTCTGGGGCGTCCGCGGAAAGTATACTGGAGCGAACGCGCCAACATTCAGCAGATTTCTGCCGAAGTCGCTATCCGGCTCCGTAGACGGGGATGCTCGCGCCGGTGATGAGGCGCGCGTCCTCGCTGGCGAGAAAAAGCAACACCGCCGCCACCTCATCCGCCTTGGGCCACCGGCTGAAGTCGGCGTTGGGCATACTGGCGCGATTGGCCGAGGTGTCAATGATACTGGGCAGGATCGCGTTGACCGTCACGCCGAAATCGCGAAGCTCCTCCGCTTGAATCTCCGTCAGCGTCAACACCGCGTTCTTGGCGACCGCGTAGGCGGCGGCGTTGCGCCGACCCGAGCGCGCCGCGCGCGACGAGACGTGCAGGATACGCCCCCACGCCTGCTGCTGCATCGGACGCGCGGCGTGTTTTGCCAGCAGGAAGGCCGCGTCGAGGTTGATGTCGAGCATGCGCCGCCAGGTCGCGCGGTCCAGGCCGGTGATCGGCTGACCCGCCATCCAGCCGCCTACCGTGTTGAGCAGGATGTCCAGCCGGCCATGTTGCTGGATGACTGAGCGCACCAACGCCTCGACCTGATCTTCGTCCAGCGCGTCCGCCCGCGTGAACGTCAATCGCTCCGCATGCTCGCCCAGCCCGTCACGCAGCGCGCTCAACTCCGCCGGGCGCTCCTGGCTCCCGGCGATGACGACGGACGCGCCCGAGCGCGCGAAGGCCCGCGAGACGGCGGCGCCCAGACCACCGAGGCCGCCCGGCACGAGCGCCACACGCCCAGCGAGGTTGTATGTGTTGTGGATTGCCATACGTTCGCCCGTCCACTATTTGCGCTGGCGCAGCCGATGGAAGATGCCCAGGTTCTTCGTGCCGTACTTCGCCCGCAGTGTCTCCGTCACTCCCTGTTCCGGGGTGGCGGCGCCCAGCGCCTGGGCCGCGATGGTCGCCTCAGCCGCCAGCGCGTCGGAGCCGGCCATCTTCAGCCGTAGCGCCGCCGTGTTCATGCGTTTGGCCGCTTCTTCGTTGTTCCCCTCGGCCTTAAGTTGATCGGCCTGCGCCTGCAATCGGTATGCGGTGATGAGTTCGAGCGCGAGTTTCACGTCGGGAGCGAAGGGCGCGTGCTTGTTCTCCGGGTTCAGCGCGACCTGCGCCAGCGTCTCTAGCCGCTCCTGGTGCGCCCCTTGCACGCGCGGCGCAAGGTATGTGGCGCTGAGCCGCCCAAGCAGGTAGTTGTTGTTCTGGTTCATCAACAACGCCGGATCGAGATCAATTTCCCAGACGACGGCGGCGCTCTCGACATCCGGGCGGCCAACCAGCGCCCCCAGATCAATCGTGACGGGTCCAGTCGCCGCCTCTCCGCTCCCGATCCCATCGCCACCGGCAACAAAGCCCTCGACGATCTCCGGCGCCACCCGGGTCGCGCGCACGATACGGACGCCGGGCGCCGGCTCGAACGTCATGCGCATGCCGGCGGCGAGCGTCGCCCGCAGGCGTTTGACGACATCCTCGAACGCTTGTTGCACATCCTCGGCTTTCTCGACGAACTGCGAGCCGCCGCCGCTGATCGCCGCCAACCGGTCCAGCAGTTCACGGTTCCAGTCGAGGCCGAGGCCCAACGCGGCGATGGAGATGCCCATGTCGCGCGCATGGCCCGCTTGCTCGCGGCACATCTCTTCGTCGCCGTACGTCTGTCCATCGGTCAGTAGCACGAGGCTTGCGACACGCGCGCGGTTCTGACGCGCGGCCAGCCGTTCCAGGGTCGTGGAGAGCGCGTTGGCGATCTCCGTGCCCCCTTTGACGATCAGCGTATCCAGCGCGTGTTCCAGGCCGGGGCGACCCTGCATCGTCTCGCCATCGGCCACGACCTCCGCTTTGTCGTCAAAGAACACGAGCGTGAGCCGGTCCGCTGACGACAGCTGGTCGAGGGTATTGCGTACCGCCGCCTTGACGCCCTCGATCTTGGCCCCGCGCATCGAACTCGACCGGTCTATCGCCAGGGCGAGATCCAGCGGAAGTGGGTCCAGGACGGCGTGCGCCCGCGTCGCGCCCAGCTCCGCGAGTAGGTAGAAGCGACATGTCTCGCGCAGGGGAACGAGCGACGCCTGGCTGGGCGTCACCGTCAGCGAGAGCACGGGCGGCCCCTGCGTGTGCGGGCGCGCTCCATTGGGCGCGTGCGCGTCCGGATTGAACGTGACCCGCGGACTGCCGCGCAGGCCGGCGGCCGGGCCCACGCTGGTGGGCGTTGGGATGTGCGCCTGGCTTGCGCGCGTGTCCATGCCGGGCGGCGTGACCATGAGCAGCGCGCGGTCGTAGGCGGCGCGGAGCTGTGGCGTACCAAGGACCTGATACGCCTCTGTCACCAGCTTGAACTGCTCGGTGGCGGCTGGATCGTTCGGGCTGGCGTCCGGGTGGAGTTGCCGCGCACGTTGACGGTAGGCCAGGCGAATCTCATCGGCGGAAGCGCCCTGGCTCACCCCAAGCACCGCATAAAAGTCCTGTCGCATGCGTTAGACTTCCTCCGCCGGCGCGGACGCTTTGGCGTCGAGCGGTGTGGTGTCGGCTCCGGCGGTCTCGTCGTCACGCTCCTCCTCCGGTATCGCGCGCGCAAAGACGACAACCGCCGTGCTGTTGTCGCTCCCGCCCGCGTCGTTGGCCAGCGCAACCAGCGCGTCGCCACAATCGCCGGGGTCAGTCGCTTCGGCGAGCGTATGGGCGATGACCCGCGGATCGAGATCGTCCCACAGCCCGTCTGAGCAGATGAGGAAGCGGTCGCCAGGCGCGAGCGTAAAGTCGAGTGTGTCCGGCCCGGTATCGTCCTCCTGGCCCAGCGAACGGTACAGCATGCTGCGGGGAACGAACACATCGGGATCGCTCAAGAGCGGATGGTCCATCGCCTGCAAGCGCGCCAACACAGAGTGGTCGTCGGTGAGTTGCACCATTCGATCACCGCGCAGCACATACGCGCGGCTGTCGCCGACGTGCGCGATGGCGGCGCGCGCGCCATAGATCGCGAGCGCGGTCATGGTGGTGCCAGTCGTCTGTTCAAGCTTGCGGGCCAGATTGCGAACCTGCCGATTCGCCGCCTCGACGGCGCGCGCCAACGCTCTGCCCAGGCGTTCGGCGGGTGGCTCCTCCATGCCAAGTTCCGGCGCGTCCTCGATGGCGCGCATGGCCGGGCCAAGCACCAAGGGCAGCGCGAAATTGCGCATAAGCTCCGCCACCACGGTCCGCGCCGCGATGCGGCTGGCAAGCTCTCCATGCGCCTCGCCACCCATACCGTCCGCCACGAGAAACACACCGAGAGGAACGCCGTGCGCCTGATCGTCATGTACGTCGAAGAGCGCCGTCGCGGATGCGTCCTGGTTCTCCGAGCGCACGCGGCCCACGCTCGTCGCCGAGCCATAGAGCAGCGCGATGCGCGCCGTCTCCGAAGCGGACGTAGGCAGGATGGGCGTCGCCTGCACGCCGGAGGCGCAGGACGCCGCGAGTTGCTCCGGCCCGGCGAACCCACTCGCTTCACCGTGCGCGACGATCTGGCGCAGCGCCTCGCGGGGACGCTCTTCGTCGGGTCCGCTCGTGGGGGTGTCGGCCAACACGCCAAGCGTGCGCGCGAGAAAGTTAGCGTCGCGCGCGAAGAGACTCTCGCTCTCCCGCTCGCCGCCGCCGATGTCCTCCGCCGTCTCCAGGCCGCCGAGAAACGCGCGTCCCTGGTAGACCGTGACGACCTCAGGGGTGACGTGGAGGTGCGCGACGCTGTTGCGGTGCAGATAGCTCAGCGCGTCCGCCAACCCCGCGCACGCCGTCAGCGCGCCGGCGGCCGGCAACCGCGCGCCCTGGCTCACCGTCGGCGCAAGCTCACCGTCGGCGTTCACCCGCGCCTCTACGATTAGATAATCGTGACCTTGCCGTGTTTGGACGGCCAGTGGCGCTAGCAGGCGCGGATGGTGCAGGCCCAACGCGACGAGCCGCGCGGCGCCCGTGAAGCCACCCTCCTCGCGCTCCGTGATCGTCACATAGAGGTCCGGGGGCGGCGCGCCAAACGGCGAGTCCTCCACCTCCTCATCGGGAATTGCGCGGGCAAGGTAGACTGTCTCCGCCGGCGTGGTACGCAACATCCGCTCGACGATGTAGCCATCCAGCCGCGCGTCGGCGCTAAGCAGCGATGGCCCCGTCCGGGCGTGAGGGGATTCCGGCGGCTCCGTATCCGTCGCTTCGCCCCCGGCGGCGAGCTCATCCGTCACGGCAGCGTAGCCCGCACGCTCCGTCGCGTCTTCGGGCGCGCCCGCGCCATTGACTGTCCGCTCGCGCGATCCGTCGGACTCGTCCTCCTTGGCGGTGGTTGCTCCGTTCAGCTGCTCGTCACCGTGCTCCACACATACCCCCCATACTTCGCATTGTACGTCCAGGCGCCACGACTGTTCTCTCTGTTATAACACGCGGACCGGGGGGATGCGTCAGCCATTCGCGTCGAGCGCGTAAACCTTGCCGTCGCAGCTGCCGATGTAGACGACGCCCTCGTGATAGACAGGCGACCCCACTACCTTCGCGCCCGTCTTGAAGCGCCAGTGCAACTTGCCCGTCTGCGCGTTGATGCCGTAGACCGCGCCATCGTCGCACCCGAAGAAAATCAACCCATTGCCAAGCACAGGCGACGTGTTGACGGGCTGGCCGGCGGGATATTTCCAGTTTTGGGTCCCTTTGCGTCGGTCCATACACCAGAGATATGTGTCCTGCGAACCGATGTACAGCCGATCGCCGACGACCAGCGGCGAGGAGACGACAAAGCCATCCGTCGGTTCACGCCATTGCAACCAACCGGTCTTGGCGTCCAGAGCATAGATCGAGAAGTCCATGCACCCGAAATATACGATCCCGTTCTCGACCGCGGGCGAGGAGAGGATGCTGGCCTGTGCGCGGTGTTGCCACTTTTTCTCCAACGTGAGCGCGTCGGCAGCGTAAAACGTGCCGTCGCTCGACCCGAAGTACACCAGGTTGTCCGCGAACGCTGGGGTCGTTTGAAGCTCGCGGTATGTGCGGAACCGCTGCAAAAGCCGCCCCTCGCGTCGTGGGTCCAGCATGTGCAGCATGCCGTCGTCGGACCCGACATACACGCGATCATCGGAGACGCGCGGCGAGGAGCGCACGAAGTGGTGAGTACTCACCTTCCAAAGCTGTTTGCCCAGCAGGTCCACGGCGTAGACGAAGTAATCCTCCGACCCGAAGATCACCATGTTCTTGTAGATCGCGGGCTGCACGCAGACGCCGCCGTCGGTGTCGAACTTCCAGACCTGCTTGCCGGTTTTGATGTCAAGCGCGTAGAGGTTACTGTCGTAGGAACCCACCAGCACCATCCCATTAGCGATGGCTGGCTTCGCGCGCACCTCTTCCTCCGTCTGGAACTCCCAGAGTTTCTTGCCGTCAGACTGCGTATTCACCGTGGCCGCGACACCCCAAGTGCGGATTCCCGCCGATGGCCCCGGCGTCACGTTGGGTATGGAGTTGGTGTCGGGCAGACCGAGCGCCTCTTGCAGAGCGATTCGCAGTTCCACGACCGTCTGGTATCGCTTGTTGGGTTCCTGCTCGACCGCCTTCATAATGACATGCTCGAGCTTCGCGCTGACCTCTGGATTGCTCCGGCGTGGTGGCCGCCGGTGGAACGTAAACGGCGCGAACAGGCGCGGATCCGTGTTGGTCAAGAGATGGTGCATCATCGCGCCCAGCGTGTAGACGTCTGAGCGCGGCTCGGCCTTGCCGTCGTACATCTCCGGCGCGGCGTAGCCCTGCGTGCCGATGTTCGTCTGCGGGTCAGCTGAGCGAAACGTCTTCGCGATGCCAAAGTCAATCAACTCGATACGCTGGTCCGGCGTCAGAATGACGTTGCTCGGCTTCAGGTCACGGAAGATGATGGGGTCGGGCCGGTGCTCATGCAGATATTGGACGATCTTGCAGAGTTGCACCATCCAATTGACGACCATGTGCGGATCGAGCAGGCCCGGCGTCTTATCGCGCACCTGTTCGAGGTCCATGCCCTCTACGTAATCCAGCACCAGATACGCCCTGCTCGACTGCTCGAACCAATCGTAGACACGCGGTATGTTGGGGTGGCGCAGGGATTCGAGCACCTCCGCCTCTCGTCGGAAGTTGAGCATGTACTTCGCCTGCTCGGCCTCGTTTACGCGCGGAATCATCTCCTTGAGTGAGCGAATCGAGCGGATACCCAAGGAGCTAGAGAACCGTTCATCGCGCACGATGTACACGTAGCCCATGCCGCCTTTGCCGATCTGCGACTCGATGCGGTAGCGACTCTGGAGCAGCGTGCCCGGCGCGAGGGGCGGAAAGACGCCCGGCGTCAAGTTCACCGTTCGATTGTCATCTAGCGGACCCATGGAGTTATCTCCTTGCGGGAATCTTCGATTATCGTCTGGCAGCGCCATGGGTTCTTCTCCTTGCGTGGTGCGCAATCGGTGGTCCGGCGCACAACGCGCGCACGTGACTACTGTATCTAACGGATAAGTTTCTCAATGTTCGCGGGTCGGTTCTCTGATGTCCCGTTTGCGCGATCCGCGCCCGCTTGAATCGCCATGTGATGCATAGTGTATCATGCGCGATTCCAACGCGGGCGATTGCAATTTCTTACACGGCGACATCCGCAACTACGGCGAGCAGCGCATGCGCCGCGGGCGCGTCGGGGCCGTTCGGCTGGAGCGCGAGGGCGGTGCGCAGTTCCCACGCGGCCTGCACGAAGTCGCTCTGATTCTCCGCGTAGCGGGCCAGGCCGATATAGGGACCGGGGTCGGTTGGATCGAGCGCGTTCGCCTGCTGCCACTGAAAATAGGCGTCGTTGATGAGGCCGCTGAGATCATAGATGGCGCCAACGAGATCCCGAACCTCGCCATTCTCTGGAAACATGCGTATGGCGGTATTGGCGGCGTAGCGCGCGGTGTCGCTGCTGCTGAACCCAATATGAAAGTCGGTAAAGTAGTGGAGCCAGTCTATGGTGAATCGCGGGTCCGACGAGAGCGTCGCGGCATTCTGGAAGTCTAACTCGGCCTGATAGTACTTCCGTAGTTGCCGCTGCACATGTCCGAGCGCGTCCCAGATTGTTGAGTTTCTGCCGTCATAGGTCACGCCTTGCAGGAAGTCATTCTCCGCGTCGGTGAACTTGCCGGCGGCGACGGCCATCTCTCCGGAGGCGTACCAGCCAAACGCGAGGTGTGGCGAGAGGCGGCGCGCCAGCGTCTCCTGCGCGAGGGCGTCGCTCGTCTGGCCGGACTGCCAGAGCGCCCAGCCGAGGTAGGCGTGGGCGTCGCCGTTGTTCGGATCGAGGGTGATGGCGGTTTGCAGGGGACGCAGCGCGAGCGTTGACATGCCCTGGCTCAGAAACGCATAGCCCATGCGCCCATAGGCGTCGCTTGTTGCTGGTGGCTGGGCAGCGAAGACGGCGAACCCGCCTGCGTCTATCTCATCCCTGAAGGCGCTCGGTTGCGCACGCGCCGCGACGAGGTCTGCCCGCGCGGTGGCTGTATCGCCGCGCCAGAGCGCGATCACGCCGAGATGTTCGAGCGCCTCAGGATCGCTGGCTGGCAACCGCTGCCATTCGGCCACCGCGTCGTCGAAGCGCTGCTGCCGCTCGTCGGCGACGCCCAACCGGCGCAGCGCGTTCGCGCCTCCGAGCGCGGCGGATTGCGTCCAGGCGGCGACGGCTCCGGCGCTGTCGTGATTGGTTTGTCGCGCGTCGCCCAGGCTCAGCCAGGCACGCGGGTCGTCGGGCGACAGTTGCGTGCAGCGCAGGTACGCCGCCTCCGCGCTCTTGGCTTCCTGCTGGAGCGTGAGAACGTCGCCGCGCAGACAGTACGGCCTGCCGTCGGATGGGTTCTGTCGCGCGGCAGCGGCATAGAGAGCCAGGGCGCGGTCGTAGCGAAATGTCGTACGCGCCTGCGCCGCCGCCGCAATATACACGCTCTCGCCGGGTTGCTCGCCGCCCACTAGCGCAAGGACGCCGATGACGACCACGACGAACACCAGGAGCCGCGCCCAGCGTGAGGAACGCGCGCGCCGCCGCTTCGCCCGACGAGGACGTAGTGGCGGCGAGGGTGGCGAAGACAAAGGCGCGTGCTCGATAACCGGCGCGACGGCCGGTGAGGTTGGCTGCATGGTGAAGTCCCTCTCGGGGCGTCATTCTACGCAGCCAGCCATGTCTCGGTCAACGGGACCACCTGTTTGGACGTGCTGGCCGTTAGACGGCCTGCGGCGCGATCTCGCTCGCGGGCGAAACCGGCTCCGCGGCGGCGGCGCTCTGCGCTTGTTGAGTCGCTGCGCGTTGCCCACTCACGATGGCGTAAGCGATGACGCCGCCGACCGCCGCGATACCCGGTAGGACCGTCCAGCGCGGCGCGCGCAGATTGAGCGCGTTGTCCAGCGAGTACTTGCCGGGGCCGGCGGCCATCAGGGCGGCGACAATCGCCATGTTCGTGACGGGCAGCTCAGCGCCGCCGCTCGTCACCCAGATCGGCTTGCCGCGATGCGCCGTGGCCGTGGCCATGCCCATGGAGCCGAGGATAGCCAACTCGCCAACTGGATTCAACAGTCCGACCGCTGTCAGGACGCCTCCGCCAAACTCCGACGCGCTCGCCAGGGTCGCCCATTGCTGACCAGGTTTCAAATTGAGCATCTCCATGAAGCCGGTCGTACCCTTTATCCCGCCGCCGCCGAACCACCCGAAGAGTTTCTGCGCTCCGTGGCCAGCCATCAACGTGCCAAGCGTGCCGCGCAGCATCAAGAGCGCGAGATCAACCATGTCGAGCTTCCTTTCGTTGCCTACCGCCGTGGTGTCCTTCCCAGCCGATGGACGCCAGCGATCCCGCTCGCATTCGCCATGCCATGCGCACTAGTGTTTCCTCGCGGCCATAAATGGCCGGCGCACACCGACAAATCTGGCGCGATTTGGTGTTATACGGCCTTCGCTTCCCGCCAGTACGCCAGCCACTCGTCGAGCGACAGCGATTCGAGCTGCCGGTTCTCGCTCGCCGCCCGCGCCTCCATCGCCTCGAAGCGGCGGCGAAACTTCTGATTTGCGCGGAGCAGCGCGTCTTCGGGCTGGATGTCTAGCTCATCGGCGAGGCGCGCGACGATCATCAACAGATCGCCAAGCTCCTCCTCCTGCTCGGCCCGCGCGCCATCGGCAATTGCCCGGCGCAGCTCCGCCAGTTCCTCGTCAATCTTCGCCATCACACCGGCCCGGTCCGGCCACGCGAAGCCCGCTCGCGCCGCCTTGTGGCCAAGCTCACGCGCCTGATAGAGCGCGGGCGCGCTCTTTGGGATGCCACGCAGCCGGCTTTCGACGCGCACATCTTCGCCCCTGGCCTCGCGTTCGCCGCGCTTGATCGTTTCCCAGTTGCGCGTGACATGCTCGGCGTCGCGCACGGACACGTCGCCGAAGACGTGTGGATGCCGCCGTATGAGCTTTTCGGTGACCGCCTGATACACGTCGCCAAGGTGAAAGAGGTCTTCCTCGTCGGCGATCTGCGCCTGAAGGTACACTTGCAGCAGCAGGTCGCCAAGCTCGTCAGCCAGCTTCTCCGCCTTCTCCGGGCCGCCGTCCCATTCGTCGAGCGCCTCGGCAACCTCATACGCCTCTTCGAGCACGTACTTGCGCAGGGTCTGGTGGGTCTGTTCGCGGTCCCACGGGCAGCCGTCCGGGGCGCGCAGCCGCGCCGTCACGTAGCGCAGCCCCTCCGGCGCGCGCGTCGCCTGGAGCGGGTCCAGCGGCGGGACATACAGGGTGGTCAGGTGGTCTGCCTGCTCGTCCCGGTCCAGCGCGTAGAGCGGCACGCGCGTCACCGTCTCCTGATCGGACATGCTGGCCCAGCGGACGACGGTGATCTCCCAATCCTCCGGGTAGAGTTCGCCGAGCGCGAGTTTGACGCCGCTCGCAAGCCGCCGGTTGTACGACTGCGCGATCATGGCGGGGTGTGTCGGCAAGATGGCGCCCATCATCGCCTGCGGACTCACCTCGGCAAGCTGGGTCGCGTCCAGCAATTGCATATCGCGCGCGAGCGGGTCCACGCCCAGGGCGGCGCAGACCGGCTCCAGGAACGAGAGGCCCGCGACGATACGCACCCGCACGTCCACTTCGCTCGCGCGCTGGCGCAGACGGCGCACCGACTCCTCGGCGATCAAGGGGTGACCGGGCACCGCGTAGACGATGGATTGTGTCTCGCCGGCAAGCGCCAGCAGCCGCTCGACCATCTCGGGATAGAGTGCCGCGAAACTCTCCGCGCGTTCGTAGAGGTCGTCGAACGAGGAGATGGTCACGTCGGGCCGCCGCTCGCGCAGAGCGTCCACTGTGGGGTGCCGCAGCGTGCGGAAGACGATCTGGGACGCGCTGGTGAGCGCCCGTTCCGCTTCCAGGGTCACATCGTCCCAGCGCCCCGGTCCCAACCCGACGACGACGATCTCACGGCCAGCTAGCATGTGTTCGGCTCCTTGCGCGCGGTCGCGGATTCAGAACAGCGACAACTGTTCCGGCGGCTTCTCGTCGTCCTTTTTCGGCTCGCCCGCGCCGCCTAGCTTGCCTTCCGCCGTGAGCCGCCTGGCCTCCGCGAGCGCCGCCGGAATCGCCCGCTTGAAGTCATCCACCACCGTCTGCTTCAGCGCCGCCTGGTGTAGCGCCGCGGCGGGGTGGTACATCGCGACGACGATCCGCCCGCCGATGACCTTCGCCTGCCCGTGGATCTGGCTAATCTTCGCGGTTGGGAAGAACTTTGCCATCGAGAAGCGCCCCAGCGTCACGATCACCTTGGGGTTGATCGCGGCGATCTGCCGATCGAGGTAGCCGCCGCAGGCGGCGATCTCCTCGGGCAGCGGGTCACGGTTCTCCGGCGGCCGGTGCTTGACGACGTTGGTGATGAACGCGGTGGAGCGGTCCAGTCCTACGCTCGCCAGCAATTCGTTGAGGAACGCGCCCGCCGGCCCGACGAACGGCCTGCCCTGCCGGTCCTCGTGGAAGCCGGGCCCCTCGCCGATGAACATGACCTCGGCCTGCACACTGCCCTCACCCGGCACGCCGTTCTTCGTGCCGCGATGGAGGTCGCACCTGGTGCAGTCACGCACCTCCGCCGCAACCTGATCCAGGATGTCTTGCGCCGCCATGCTCGCCCTCCTGCCAATCGATACCTTCGCCGATCGAATAACTCTCCATAACTTGGTTGTTCTGGCCGCCACCCCTAAAATAGCACACCGGCGCGCGTGCGGGGCAGAGCCGCTCGCGGCCACGAATGGCGGAGCACGGCACGGCAAGCGCGCAAACAGGACAAGAAAACCCCTCTCCGAGATCAGAGAGGGGCTTCCAATGTCTCCCACTCACCTAGATGGGAGAGGGAGCCAGATGGTGAGGTCGCGCCGCCTACTCGCCGCCGCGATCACGACCACCCGGGCGACCGCCGCCTGGGCCGCCGCGCGGACCACTACTGGGGCCATTGCGCTGCCCGCCGAAG
>DATEGV010000100.1:0-2438 GCA_035279925.1 Ktedonobacterales bacterium
GTTACTGCCGTCTAATGCGCGCGCGCCAAACGCGATGGTCTGGCCGCGCGCGTCGCGGATGGGGAATATCAGCCGGTTGCGGAAGTAGCCGTAGATGCCGCCTCCTCGCGTCGCCTCGCGCTCCCGCGCCAGCCCTACTTCGACTAGCTCTTTCTCGCTATAGCCAACGCTCAGCAGATACTGTGTCAGTGCGTCGCCATCGGGCGCATAGCCCAGCCGCCACTGCGCGATGGAATCGTTGCTGACGCCGCGCGAGTCGAGGTACGAGCGGCAATATTGGGCGCTGGTGGATTGCAGCAGTTGGTGGTGGAACCAGATGGCGGCGGCCTCGTTGAGCGCGCGCATGCGCTTGCGGGCGGAAGTCTCAGCGGCTTCTTCAGCACTTTCTGGGTGGCCGCCGCGCTCCAGCGGAATGCCCGCGCGTTCGGCCAATAGTTCCAGCGCCTCACGGAAATCGAGCGATTGCTGCTTCTGGACGAAGGTGATGATGTCGCCGCGCTCGCCACAGCCGAAGCAGTGCCAGTCCTGCTTATCGGGGAAGACGTAGAATGAGGGGGTGCGTTCGCCGTGGAAGGGGCAGAGACCCTTGAAGGCCTTGCCGGACTTCTTTAGCGAAACAACCGCCCCAATTTCTTCAACGATGTCGAGCTTTTGCTTGATGCGCTCGATAATACTCGATGCTTCCGTTGCCGTGATCCTCTGAGGGAGAACCGCCCCTCTGGCCGTGCCAGGTGTGTCAGCGAACGAGGCTGACACGGAAACAGTCAGGTGTCGCTAGATGTGCTCGATTCGCTGGAATCGTCACTTTCGCTGGCGCCAGTCACACGGCGCACCACGGCGACAATCACTCCAATGGCCGCCAGCCCGGCGAGCAGTCCGCCGCCGACGAGCGCCGCGCGTCGTAGCCACACGCGTTGCTCAGGTTCGAGCGCCATGCTGCCTTTGGGCATGACGGCCACCCGCCCGCGTGGCGTGGTGAGATGGCGTATACCGGCGCTGGCAGGCGCGAGTGTCTTGCCGCGAAGAGCGGTGATGGCGCGGTCGCGCAGTGCTCCGGCGAACTGTTCCGCCGAGCCGTTCCATGCGGTCCGGCGCTCGCTGTGCAGCCCCGCCAGCACCGGCGACTTGATTTCCCAGTCCGAGGCAACCAGCGTCTGCTCGTCCTGTTGGACGAGATCGAGCAGCCCATGTCCGCTAAAAGGCCCGTCAGGTCCGTGGCCTTCCAGGTCGGCGCGCAGATGGGTAGGCGATTGCACGGCGCTGAGCGTGAGCATGAGGGTGTAAACATCCGCGCCGGAGCCGCGCCGCAGCCGGATCTCGTAGACGATTGGCTGCTCGCCCATGGCGGGGCCAAGCTGCGTCAGACGCTCACAGCCCGGAATGATCTGGCCGAGCATATCCGGATTTGTCAGGGTGGAAAAAACGTCTTCGATGGGCGCAGGAAAGATATACGTACCTTCAATACGCATCCATAGCTCCTCACCGCCTGCGGAGACTACCGTCTGGTAGTCACCAGTATACGCCACGCGCTCGCTGAATCGCCAGGTGAGCGCGCACTACTGTGACATCAACAACATCACGAAGGCATCACTTGATGGGTTCATGAAGCGTCCGAAAAAAGCATTGCCTCTGGTATTTCACAACGGATGAGGGCGAGGCGGCGCAACACCGGAATACTCGGCGGCTACCTCGCAGAGCCGGCATTCGAGATCAACACCGGCTGGGTCGTGGAGTTTGCCGATCCCCGGGGCAACGTCATTGGCCTGACTGACTACGCCAAAGACCCCGCAAAAGCGTGGTTCCGACGCCACTAGGCTGATCGCTCCGACGCGAATCGCGGTAGAATCAGAGAAGATGTTTGTGCTGGCAGAGAAGGGATTGCGGCAGCTATGACGACTCCAGTGACCCCACGCCCGGCGGCGACGTGCGTGCTGATGCGGCCACCCGCCAACGATAGCGCGGGCGGCGGTGTCGAGGTGTTTATGGTGCGGCGCCACATCAAGAGCGAGTTTGCGCCTGATGTCTACGTCTTCCCCGGCGGCTCCGTCACCGACGACGATCAGCAGGCGGAGCGGGCGTCCGACCTCTGCGTTGCCGCTACGGGCGACGACACTTTGGGCGGCGGGTTCCGTGTGGCGGCGCTGCGCGAATGCTTCGAGGAGGCGGGTGTTCTGTTGGCGCGGCGCGGGACCGAGCTGCTGGCGATTGGCGAGGGTAATGTAGCCCGGATTGAGGGCTACCGCACGGCTTTGCAGCGGCGCCAGATGACGATGAGCGCGCTGGCCGAGCGGGAGGGGCTGACCTTCGCCACCGATGCGCTCACCCCCTGGGCGCACTGGATTACGCCCGAGGCGATGCCCAAGCGCTTCGACACCCATTTCTTCCTGGCAGAGATGCCCGCCTCCCAGGAGGCGGCGTACGACCACCTGGAGACGACC
>DATEGV010000101.1:0-11121 GCA_035279925.1 Ktedonobacterales bacterium
TTGCAAGGCTCCCCCTTCCCCCGTGGGGAAGGGGGCTGGGGGGTTAGGTTCAATGAGCGGGGTGAGGTCCGCCCCTACTTCCCCGCCGCCGCGCGCGCGCTGGCGATGAAGGCAAGGTCGGCCTGTGTCGGCGCGTCCGGATTGTCAGCATAGACGCCTTCATTGTAGTTGCGCTGAAGGGTCGCTATCATCTTTGGGTCGTCCCGGTAGCCCTTGATTGTCGTGGCAGTCAGCTCATCCCAGCGCCGGAGAAGCTCCCGCGCCTGTGGGCTGGCCGGGTCGAGTCCACTATTCGCGCGCACCTCTTTCAGCAACGCGGACCAGCCGCTTTCGACCGCGCGTATCTCCTCTGGGGAGGTTTGCGCGCCGACCTCCGCGAAACGCTGCTTCAACTGGTCGGGCGTGTAATAGTCGCTCATCGTCATGCCTTTCTCATCCGGCCCCACCGCGACGGCGGCGGAGGCTTGCGTCACAAGATCCCATGCCCAGCGGCCCGTCGCGCGCCGTGCGTCGAGCAGCTCGCGCAGGGCGACGTCCACCCGCTCGAGCTCCGCGATGCGATCGCGCACCACCGTCCGCTGGATGTCGAGCGAGGCGGCCACATCGAAGTCCGCGCGATCCAGCAGCTCGCGAATCTGCGCAAGCGCGAACCCGAGGTAACGCAGCGTCAGCGCCTGTTGTAGCCGCAGGAGGTCCGGCGTCGCATAGAGCCGGTAGCCACTCGCGGTACGGCCCGACGGGCGCAGCAGGCCAATCTGGTCGTAGTGGCGCAGCGTCCGAATCGAGACGCCCGTCCGCGCGGCCACCTCACCGATCTGGTACAGCCGTTGCATGCGCACGCTCCTCGCTCTGCACACGAGCGTAAACCATGACGTAACGAGAGAGTCAAGGGGTCGCGACGACAGATTTCCGACGGCCCCGGTATGATAAACTCAATGGGAATCCATCTCGCACGGAGGAGTGTCATGTCGCTGGAGCTGGCGCGCGTCAAGCTGCGCGGAATCTACGCTATCGTCGCGGGCGCCGTGTTGCTGCTCGGCATACCGCTCTATCAAAGCCTGTTCTTCGCCAATACGGGCTACACCGCCGCCGTGGACTCCATCAGCAAACGGGGGGATTTCAAGCCGCTGCTGGCCTGGATCAACCAGCACACCGGCGCGGATGTCACCTCACGGCTGCTCTACCTGCTGCCGCTGCTGGCGATGATCACGTTGCCGGGGAGCCTGCGCCGCGTGCTCTGGCCGGGCGAGGCGACCGGCGGCCGCGTGATGGTATGGAGCGGGCGCATCGGCTTCGGCTGCTACGCGCTGGCGAGCGTCGTGGGGATCATCGCGAGCGTCGGCGGCGCGGCAAGCTATAAGCCAACCAGCCCATCGAATAGCGGACCGGTGGCGGGCTTCGCGACGGCCTATGCCTGGAACTCGCTGCTGGCGCACATCATCGGCGGCGCGCTGATCGCCCTGTGCATCCTACTGGTGAGTCTGCGCATTCTCCGCGCGCAGATGGTGCTGCCGTGGCTGGGCATCCTGGGCCTGTTGGAGGCGGCGCTGCTCGCCATCGTCGCGATCCAGTATTCGGCGGGACTCAAGCAGGCGCAGACGACGCTCCAGCCGTTCAGTTTCGTCATGCTGGCGCTCTGGCTGATCTCCATCGGAACGCAGCTCGCGTGGCTCCGGGCGCTGCCGGGCGCGACGACGACCGCGAGCGCCGCGTCCGGGGACGCTACCGCGAATAGCGCCGGTTCGAGCCGCCAATCAGCCGGCCAAGCGCCGTCAGCACGAACGCGCCAATAAAGGCGAAGATCAGCGTGCCGCCGAAGCCATAGACCCCGTCCGCGCGGCCATGCAGGGGCAGCAGGGCGACGATCACGATCCCGACGACCGCGCCGAGCAGTCCGATGGCGACGTTCCCCAGGCAGCCGAAACCGTGGCCGCGTACGATGAGGCCCGCCAGCCATCCGGCGATCAGTCCGGCGACGATCCAGGAGATGACGCCACCGGGCTTCAGTGTAATGTTCTCGAATGTTGCGGCGAGCACCGGCAACAGAGGCATGCGAATCGCTCTCTTTCCCGAAGCGCGACAGGGACACATCCCCGTCAGCATGTCTACGCAGGCAAGCCCGCGAAGTTGCGCCCGGAGCAATGCCGCTCTGTTGTGACGCGGGGTATAATGGCGCCATCGGACTGGGAGCCGCGCCGGAGTGCGCCGCGCGGCGATTGGAGGCGGTATGGCCGCGCCTGATATCGAGTGTCGCGACCTGTGCAAGGCGTATACGGGACCGGTCGTGGCGCTGGCCGACGTGACGCTCAGCATCGAGCGCGGCATGAGCTTCGGCCTGCTGGGCGAGAACGGCGCCGGCAAGTCTACGCTGGTGCGCATACTCATGGGCTTCATTCGCCCCACCAGCGGCAGCGTGCGCGTGCTCGGCAGCGCGCGGTTGGCGCGTATCCACGCCGAGATCGGCTACGTCCACGAGCGTCCCACCTTCGAGGCGCGCTTCACCGGGCGCGAGCATCTGCGCTACCTCGCCGAGCTCTCCGGCCTCACCTCCAACGAAACCTCACGGCGCGTCAACACCGTACTGGACATGGTGAACCTCTCAGGCGCGGCGGCGCGGCGTGTCGCCGGCTACTCGAAGGGGATGCTCCAGCGGCTGGCGATCGCGCAGGCGCTTTTGACCGACCCGACGCTGCTGATTCTGGACGAGCCGACGAGCGGACTCGATCCGCTGGCGCAGTGGGAGGTGCGGCGCATCATCGCGGCCTTGCACGACGCCGGCAAGACGATACTCCTCTGTTCGCACTATCTTGCCGAAGTGGAGGCGCTCTGCGACACGGTCGGCATTCTCCGCAAGGGACGCCTGGCGCGGTTTGGCGCGGTCAACGAGCTGCGCGGCCTCGCCACGATGGTCGAGATCCGCGTGGCCGGTGAGTATACCGCTGCGCGGGCGTGCATCCTCTGCGGCCTGGCTCCGGAGGAGGTGGAGGCGCGCGATGACACGCTGCGGGTACCGGCGAGCGAGCAGGCGCGAGTGCTGGGGGCGCTGGTGCGCGCGGAGATTCCCATCCACTCGCTGACCCCCATGAGCCGCACGCTGGAGGAAGTATATGTGCGCGTAGCAGCCGCAGCCGGCCCGGATCACACGGCGCGTCACGACGCTACACTCCAGCACAGCGCGCCGATGGGCGCCCGCGAAAGGGGCGCGCCTTGATGGACGGCGCCGTAGAGCAGACGGTCGCGGCGCGGCGCGACGGTGGACGGCCGGCGCCGTGGGTGCGCCTGTGGCGGACGCCATCGCTGATCGTCGCGCGGCAGATCGTCCGGAGTCATCTGCGCAGCGGCTGGCTCTGGGGTGAGCTAATCGCGGTGCTCTCGCTCTACGTGGTCTTCTTCGATTATCCCGGCACGAACGGTGACCTTGCGTACTTCTACGGCTTCGGCGGGCGCAGTCTGGGAGCCATCGCGGCGGTCGGGGCGGCGATCATGGCGCACCGCGCGCTCGGCAAGCAGGCGTACCTTCCGCTGGCGCGGCTGGCGTCGCGTGGCTCGTATGCGCGTGGCCTCA
The DNA here is from genome assembly GCA_035279925.1 of Ktedonobacterales bacterium. Lineage (GTDB taxonomy): Bacteria > Chloroflexota > Ktedonobacteria > Ktedonobacterales > JADMIN01 > DATEGV01. The sequence continues at coordinate 3,566 of DATEGV010000101.1, forward strand.
TGCTGGCGGCGTCGTTCACACGGCTCCCGCTGGTGATCGAGCTGCTGGCGCTGTATCTGCGCGCGCACCACCACTTCCAGGGCCCGTGGGTCGGCCATTTCATCGTCGGCATGCTGGGGTTGCTGGCGAACTGCTCCCTCATCGCCGTCGTCGCCGTGCTGCTCTCGCCGCCCATCGCGACCCGCTTCAACCAGATCGTTTTCCTGTTCTGGCTGGTGCTGGCGCTCTCGTCATACACCGATCTGGGGTGGGTCTCGACAGTGTTTGCTGTTGCGCGGCTGCCCTTGCTGCTGGTGGTGGCCTGCTACAATTTCGGCGCGACGGGCGTGATGGACTGGCTGGGCGCGCTGGCGTATGCGCTGACGCTGGCGGTTATCGTGGGGTTGGTCTGGTTCGCGGATCGCCAGTATCGGCGGCGGGATCTGCTGCTGTGAGGGATGGGGAAGTACGTTTCACGCAGAGTCAAGGGTACGTTTCACACAGAGTCAAAGGGAGTTGAAAAGGAGTCAGAGGGAGTCTTGAGAATAGGGACCATCGTTGTGACGCATCGCACGTCGGCCAAGATTGTGCATGAATCGCCTGCGACCGACATGTCTCACCCCGGCGGACTAAAGCGACTGTAACCGATAACGCAGAGAACCTCTGCGTGACTCCGTTCAAACTCCCTTGACTCTGCGTGAAACGTACCCTTGACTCTGCGTGAAACGTACCCTGTCCGACCGTCGGGGTGCCCCTCCGACACGCGTGAGTACGATGGCGGGCAGGGCGCTATTCAAGAGGAGCGATCGGATGGCCTGGATACGGACGGTGCCGCTCGCGGAGGCGCAGGGAGTTCTGCTGCGCGAGTACGAGGCGGGCATCAAGCGGGCGGGCAAGGTCTTCAACGTGGTGAGCGCGCAGAGCCTGAGGCCGCGAGTGATGCGCGCGTCGCTGGCGCTCTATCAGGCGCTGATGATCGAGGAGGGCGCCCTGCCACGCTGGCAACGCGAGCTGCTGGCGGTGGTCGTCTCGCGGGCGAACGGCTGCCACTACTGAACGCGGGCGCATGGTGACGATCTCGCGGCCGCGCTGGCGGCGGCGGGACTCGACACGCGCCTATCGCAGGTTGCGATGGACGACTATACGCACGGCGACTGGGAGCCGAAGCTACGCCTGCTGCTGGACTACGCGGTCACGTTGACGCTCGATACACATGCGGTCGGCGAGGAGAATATTCAGCGGCTGCGCACGGCTGGCTGGTCCGACGAGGTGATCCTGGAGGCGGTCGAAATAGTGGGCTTCTTCAACTACTACAACCGCATGGTAGACGGGCTGGGCGTCGCGCCGGAGCCGGAGTGGGGCGAGGTGGACGCGGGGGAATCCGACACATAACGAGCGACTCCACGATCGCGCGACATCACGACGGAGCGCGCCGTGCGGCGGTGTCGTGACCGCGTACAATGCGCCGGTGCGCTGCTGTCGCCATGACGACGACAGACGTATGCTATTCACCCTGTGCTACTATTATGCCTGGGGTAACAGCAATCGTTTTGTCTTAATTCCATCCTGTGCGGAGGCGTCATGGCCAAAATATTCGTCTCCTACCGCGTAGAGGACACCGGCGATACGAGCCCGATTGTCGCGCAATGGCTCGCCGCCGAATACGGCCCATCGGCGGTGATTCGTGACGTGTCTCCTTCCCTCGTGGGCGAGGCGTACCGCGCGGAACTTGACGCCTGGTTCCGTCATGGTGTCGTCGTCGCGCTCCTCGTGGGGCCAGCGTTTGTCAGCGCGGCAACCGCTACGGGCGTTCCACTGCTTTCCCTGCCTGATGATCGGGTGCGGATCGAGCTCGAAACAGCCCTGGGGCGGTCACAGCCCATTGTGCCGTTGTTGCTTGACGACACACCGCCGCTTACGCCTGATGGGCTGCCCGATGCGCTGCGCGCGCTGGCGACAGTCGCCGCTCTCCCGTTGCATTCCCGCGCGCCGCTCTTCGAGAGCGAGATGCGCCAGGTCTATGCCTCCCTCGCTCGCTGGATGAATCCTCCCCAGCACACGCCGTACTATGTGGAGACGCCGATACGGCCCGCAGCGCCGGCAACCCCGCCCGTCGTTTCGGCTCCCGCCCAACCCGGCGCATTCGACCAAACACAACCGGTCACAACTTCAGGTGGCTCATGGGGCACACCGACGCCACCGCTCGCTTCACAACCGGCGGGCGCTGTCTCGCGGCGCGCTGCGCTTGGCGGCTTCCTCGGTCTCGGCGCGTTGCTCGCCGGCGCGGGTGTGTTGTGGCTGGCGCGCGGGCATTCCGTGGCTGGCGGTCCATCTTCGGCAACAACGACGGCGACCTCCTCGCGATTGGCCACGGCGACCTCCACCGCCAACGCCGGAACCTCCACCGCCAGCGCCGGAACCCCCACCGGCCAGGTAGGAACGCGGCTCGCGACGTACGCGCGCCACACCAACGCGGTGGACGCGCTCGCATGGTCGCCGGACGGACGATGGATCGCCTCGGGCGCGTGGGATAACACCGTGCAACTGTGGGATGCTGCGACGGGAACACAACGACTACTTTTCTCAGGCCACTCCGACCACGTCATCTCCGTCGCCTGGTCCCCGGATGGACGGCTGCTTGCCTCCGCGAGCGACGACGGAACCGCGAAGATCTGGGACGCGCAGACGGGCGCGGTGATCACTACTTACACCGGCCACGGCGGCAGCAGCGTCTGGAGTGTCGCCTGGTCGCCAGATGGCAGTTTGATCGCGTCGGGCGGCCGGGACAACACGGCGCAGGTATGGAACCCAAAGACTGGTCAACAACTACATCTTCTTTCGGGTCATAGTGACGCCGTGCGGAGTGTCTGCTGGTCTCCAGACGGCAGCCGCCTGGCCACGGCCAGCTATGACCACACCGCCCGTGTGTGGGATGTCGCGTCGGAGACGGCGCTGGGCTCCTATGCGGGCCATACCGACAAGGTCTGGGTGGTGGGCTGGTCAGCGGATGGCAGAAGTGTCGCGACGGGCGGCGACACCACCGTGCATGTCTGGAATCCCACCACGTTCGCGCCGAACGTCATTTACCGTCAACACACCGGCGGCACGTGGTGGCTGGCCTGGTCGCCACGCAGTCGCGCCATTGCCTCATGCAGCGCGGATACGACGGTGCGGCTTTGGAACGCCGACACCGGGACGACCTCCTACGTGTATCGAGGCCATTCTGCCAGCGTCAATTTCGTAGCCTGGTCACACGACGCGCTGCGTGTCGCGTCCGGCAGCGACGACCGCACTGTGCAGGTGTGGAGGCCGGGCTAATCACACCTGGCGCATTGAGAGTCTCTGATACTTCACGTGGTATCATGCGCCCATCGGCGCTCGCTCCGGACAGACAGCAGCGTTGTGCGGCGAGCGACGTGGGAAAGGACGCGCATCTCATGGGCAACATCGCCATCCACGGCTTCGGCAGAATCGGCCGCTCGACTCTCAAAGCGGCGCTCAACGGCGACCTCTACACGCCGGTCTCCATCTCGGACATCCGCGACATCGAGACGTTCGCCGCGCTTTTCGCCGTAGACTCGAACTATGGGCTCTGGCGGGAGCCGGTCACGACACGCGACGGCGCGCTCGTCGTCGGCGGCCGTACGATCCAGTACATCAATTCCGCGAAGGAGTTGCCGGACTGGAAGGCGCTGGGCGTGGATGTCGTCGTGGACGCGACGGGACGCGCCACCACCCGCCCGATTGCCCAGGAGCATCTCGACAAGGGCGCGAAGACTGTCCTCGTCAGTGCGCCGAGCAAGACGCTGCAAGACTGCGACGCCGTGCTGCTGCCCGGCATCAACCTGGAGACGTACAACCCCGCCGAGCACCACATCATCAGCATGGCAAGCTGCACCACCAACGCCCTCGCGCCTATCGTGAAGGTGGTGCTCGAACGCTACGGCGTCAAGACGGGCCTCTTTTCCACGGTCCACGCCTACACCAACACGCAGTCGCTCACCGATCAGCCCATGCGCGAGCGGCGCGACTCCTGGGCGGCGGCCGAGAACGTCATCCCCTCGTCCTCCGGCGCGGCGAAGGCGCTCAAGTTCATCTGGCCGCGCCTCGATGTCACCGGCAAGGCGTATCGCGTGCCGGTCCGCACGGGCAGTATCGTCGAGCTCAACGCCGTCACGGAAAAGGCGACAACTGTAGACGACGTGCGCGCCGCCTTCCGCGAGGTCGCGGCGACCGGCCCGCTCATGGGAATCATGGGCGTGCTCGAAGAGGAGTTCGCGTCCAGTCGCGTCGTCGGCGATTCACACTCATCCCTGATTGATCTGCCGCTGACGCAGGTGATGGGCGGCACGCTCGTCTCCGTCGCGGCCTGGTACGACAACGAAATGGGCTACGCGACGCGGCTGGCCGAGACGGCGCGCTACCTCGCGGATCGTGTGAAGTGAGGCGAGGGGATGCTGGCGGCCATGAATGACCGGCGCACGAGACAGATTGGGGCGACACTATGACCACCCATGAGCGCGCCCGCGACCTCGGCATCATCATCGGCACGCTGCCACCTGGTCCATCCAACACGTTGACCGATGTGCCAGGGGTGCGCGTAGGGCATACGACCCTCGTGCGCGGTGACGATGTGCGCACCGGCGTGACCGCGATCTGGCCGCACGACGGCAACCTCATGACCGAGCGCGTCTACGCTGGCATCTCCGTCCTCAACGGCTACGGCGAGATGACGTGCCGCTCGGTGATCGAGGAGAACGGCCTGCTAGCGTCGCCCATCGTGCTCACGGGAACGGGCAGCGTCGGCGCGGCGCTCCACGCGACGACCCGCTACCTCGCCAATCGCTACCCCAAACTCGTGCGCGATGAGGTGCCGATTCCGCTGGTGGCCGAGTGCGACGATGGTTTCCTGCACAATCACCTCACCTTCGCCATCGGTGAGGACGAGGTATCGGCGGCGCTGGACGGCGCGAGCGCGGATCCCGTTGAGGAGGGCTGCGTCGGCTCGGGAACGGGCATGGCGCTCTTCCAGTTCAAGGGCGGCATCGGCAGCGCCTCCCGCGTGCTGGCGACGGAGGCGGGAACCTTCACGGTCGGCGCGCTGGTGATGACGAACTTTGGCCGGCGGCCGCAGCTCGTCGTCGCGGGCGCGCCGGTTGGTCGCTCGCTCACCGATCTGATGCCGGAGAATCCGACTCCGGATGGCTCGTGTATCGTGGTGGTCGCTACGGACGCGCCTATCGCTCCACACACACTGCGCCGAGTGGCCAAGCGCGCGGGGCTGGGGCTTGCCCGCACCGGCTCGACGGGTCGCGACGGCTCCGGCGAGATCATGCTGGCCTTCTCGACGGCGCAGCGCATCCCCAACAAGGTTCCGGGCGGAAAGCTGGCGATCACCGTGCTGGCGGAGGGCGGCTACAACACGCTGGCGCTGAACACGCTCTTCGACGCGACGGTGGAGGCGACCGAGGAGGCGGTTCTCAACGCGCTACTCGCCGCGACGACGACGACCGGCAGGGGTGGGCGCGTGCTGCACGCGATCCCGCATGTGACGTTGCGAGATCTCGTCGCGAGAACGGAGCAGCCATGAGCGACATTCCACACTACTCGATGCTGATCCAGTGGTCAGATGAGGATCAGGCGTATCTGGTCACGCTACCTGAGTGGGCCGAGCGCGTGCTAGGGCCGGTGACGCACGGTGACACGTACGAGGAAGCGGTTCAGCGCGGACGTGATGCGCTGGACGCGCTCGTAGCCTCGGCCCACAAGCACAACGAGCCGCTGCCGCAGGTGCGAACGATTGCCGGAGTATGACTCGTTCTGCGACTCCGGGCTACCGCTCACTCCACCTCATCCGGATAATTGAGGAACATCCGCAGCCAATAGGCCGGCGCGTCCGCGCGCTCCCACGCCGCCCCACGGTCGAGTGAAACGGCCAGGCGATACCACGTTAGCGCGCGGGAGAGTGTCGCCAACCGCTGCGCCAACGCGAAGGCCGCGCGCAGGTCATCGGGCGAGCCGTACTCCGACCACGCCGCGAGATAGGCGTCGCGCATTCGAGTCAGCGCGGACTCATCGTACTCACCCACATAGCGCGCCCAGCGCAGCGCAATGTAGAGCGAGCAGAACGGATGCGTGATCGCGCTCTCCGCCCAGTCGTAGAATACGCAGCGGTCGCCCGTCACGAGGATGTTGCTCGCCCCGAAGTCGTCGTGGTGCAGCGTCTCCGGAATCGCGAACGCGGCAAGCTCGTCGCAGAGCGCGCGGACTTCCGGCTCGTAGCCCAGCAGCCGCTCGTGCTCGTCCTCCGGCAGACCATTCTCCGCGCCGACCAGCAGCGTCTTACGGTCGGCGATAAACTCAGCGAACTCGCCCGGGAGCGCAGGCAGCCGGCGATCAGGGCAGCCGGCGCGGAGTAGCTCGTCACGATGTGGAATCGCCGCCTGCTGGAGCCGGGCGAACTGTGTGAACATCGCCTCCCAGGTGGCCAGATCACGTGACTGCGCGGCGGCATCGCGGAATGGCGTCCCGGCGTCGGCCATCAGCATCCAATGGCGTCCAGCGTCCAGCGCCAGCACATGCGGGACCGCGCCCGGCAGCAAGGCGTCCAGCGCCTTCGTGAGCGCCGGCTCATACCCAAAGATCGGCGCCGAGGCCTTGAAGTAGAGCGGCCCAGCCGTCGTCGGGACGCGCAGCACGCGCGACCAGTCGCTGTCCTGGATGGTTGCAAGCGGTCCCGCGCTCTCATAGCCCATCTCAGTCAGCGCGCCCTCGATCCACACGGCGACCCGCGCCAGCCAGTCTGCGCCGTTGTCGAGCATTGCGACCTCTCCTGATTCTGCGACAGGGTGGCCTCATCCCCCCGCCCCTTCCCCCTGCGGAGGGAAGGTGAGCCAGCGTCGCGGCGTCCCGGCGACAGTCTGATTCCCCTTCGCCCGCGCACGAGACACGACAGCACACGCCGGTCGGGTTCCCCTCTCTCCTGTGGGAGAGGGGGCCAGGGGGTGAGGTCAGCGGATAACGATACCTTCTTCGCCCATACTAACTTCCCATCAACCAGGCTGGCGATCAGGTTTCTGTAGGAGTCGGCCCGGAAACAGGACGCTCGGCTAGCGTCTTCTGATCTGCCATCACAACCGGCTCATCGGCGGCGAAGAGACGGCGCAGATAGTCGTTCAGGAACAGTCCGTTTGGATCGAGCGCGGCGCGCACACGGCGGAAGTCCTCCCAATGCGGGTAGAGCGCGGCCAGCTCGGCGGCGGTTCGCGTGTGCATCTTGCCCCAGTGAGGCCGCCCGTCATGGCGACGGAAGATCGCCTCCATCGCCTGAAAGTAGTCTTTGTACGCCATACCGCGATACATGTGGACGGCCAGATACGCGGAGTCGCGTCCATAGGCGGGGCTGAGCCAGATGTCGTCGCCGCGCACGAAGCGGCACTCCACCGGGAAGTTCACGCGGAAGCGATGCTTCTCGATGCAGGCGCGCACCTCCTCGATGACCGCCGGGAAGTGCTCTGCGGGAATGTTATACTCCATCTCCTGAAACCGTACCACGCGCGGCGTCGCGAAGAGCCGGT
>DATEGV010000102.1:0-4234 GCA_035279925.1 Ktedonobacterales bacterium
TCCGCGTGAACCGTACCGTTGTCCCACTCCCCGCCAGCGTCCGCGCCTGACCGTCCCTGCCGTGGCGTGTCCCTGAACTTCCGTTCTACACTTGCCCGCAACGAATACTGTGAGAGCAGGGGAGCGAGAGGAGACCGTCACCATGTCCGCACGCCGCCATCCGCGCCATGCCCAGCCCCGGCGCGACACACCTGAGCGAGCCGCGCTCGTACCCGCCCGTGACGCCAGCGCCACAACGCCCATGTTTGCGCCCGGCGCGCCGATCACCCCAACGCCTGGATTGACCGCGCCAGACGGTGGACCGCGCCAGTGGGCGTTCCCCGTCGGCTACAACATCGGGCGGCTGCCGCGCTCCGGCGAGCTGACAAGCTTCTCCGAGCTGCGCAACCTCGCCGCGCTCTATGACGGCGTGCAGATCTGTGAGCGCGTGTACTTCGATCTGCTGGGACGCCTCGAACCGCGCGTCATCCCCCGGCAGGAGGCGCTGGCCGAGGGCGCGGACGCCGGCAATCGCGAACTCCGCGAGTCCGCGCGCCGCATCGAAGGCTTCCTCGAAAGCCCCGATCGCGCTCAGGACCTCCGCTCGTGGCTCGTCGCCTTCGTGCGCGATCTGCTGGAGATAGACGCCGTCGCCATCTACACGCGCCGGACACGCGCCGGTCGCCTGCGCGCGCTCGAACTCGTCGCGGGTGAGACGATAAAACCCCTACTCGACCTCGGTGGACGCGCGCCACAGCCGCCCGCGCCCGCCTTCCAGCAGTTCCTCTATGGCGTTCCCGCCGGGGAGTACACCCTGAGCGAGCTTGACTACCTGCGCGAGACCGCGCGCACCGAAAGCCCATACGGCCTCTCGCGCGTGGAGCGTGTCATCCTGCGCGTGAACCAGGCCCTACGCAAGCAGCACTTCGATCTCGCCCGCTTCACCGATGGGTCCACGCCGCTCGGCCTCATCGAGCCGCCCATCACCCTGAACTGGACGCCCGAAGAGCTCGACACCTTCGAGCGCGCCTTCAACGGTATGCTCGCCGGCAGCAGCGAGCTGCGCGTGCGCGCCAAAGTGCTCCCGCCTGGCGCGGGCTGGCAGTCCCTCGCCGGTGACGACCCGCTGATGGAGTTCGACCGGTTCCTGTTGAACGTGACGGTCGCCGCCTTCGGGTTGACGATGGATGAGCTTGGATTTACCGACACAAGCAACCGCAGCACCGGCCAGACCCAGGAGAGCGTCGTCTACCGCCGCGCCGTCGCGCCCGTCGCCGCCCTGATCGCCGGCTACCTCACCCGCAAGGCGCGCCACTGGCTCGACCCGCGCATGACCGTCACCTTCGCCGGCCTGGAGGAGCCGGAGGACTTTGCCACCCGCGCCGAAGCGTTCGCGAAGCTCATCCCGCTCGGCGTCGTCTCACCGGCGCAGGCCGCGCGGCTGCTCCATCTGCCCGCTCCCTCGGCGTAAGATGTCCTCATCCCCCAGCCCCTTCCCCCCGCGAGGGGAAGGGGAGCTAGGGTCGCGACAGCTGGGCCGGGTTCCCCTCGCCCGCGCACGGGAGAGGGGGTGGCGCGTAGCGCCGGGGGTGAGGACATCCACAGCGCCTGGTTTCGACATTTGTCGTTCTATTCCATCACCATCACACAGGAGGAGATCGCATGCCCCAGATGACCGCTTCTGAACACGAACTTGCCCTGCGCGAGCTGCGCCAGATTCCCGGCGTGGGTATGAGCATCGCCCAGGACTTCCTGGCTATCGGCATCCGACGGATCGCCGATCTGCGCGGCGCGGACCCAGACGACCTGTACGCGCGCATCTGCGCCTACCAGGGCGCCCAGGTGGACCGCTGCATGCTCTACGTCTGCCGCTGCGCCGTCTACTTCGCCGCTGGCGCTCCGCACGACCCCGATCTACTCAAGTGGTGGAACTGGAAAGACGCCCCGGTTGCGAAACACAAGAATTAAGTGTACCATGCGCCCCAATCCGAAGGAGGGAAGCGATGACCGATACACCGCCACATTGGGGCGAAGACGACTCGCGGCGCTTCATTGACACCGCCGATGTGTTTGTACCCATGCGCGCCGAGCAGATCGCCACGATCCGCGACCTGCTGCCCGCCGGCCCGGACGACACCTTCACCGTCGCGGAGCTGGCCTCCGGCGATGGCACGCTCGCCCGCGCCATCCTCACCGCCTTCCCCAACTGTCACTATCTCGCGCTGGATGGCTCCGAGGTCATGCGCGAGCAGGCCCGGCAATCGCTGGCCGCCTATGGCGACCGGCTGGAGACGCGCGCCTTCGAGCTGGCCGAGCGCGACTGGCGGGAGACTCTGCCCCGGCCGTTGCGCGCCGTCGTCTCCTCGCTGACCATCCATCATCTGCCCGGCGTGGCCAAGCGTGATCTCTTCGCCGATCTGCGCGCGCACCTCGAGCCGGGCGGCGCGCTCATCATCGCCGACATCATGGCGCCTTCGACCCCCCGCGCCACGCCGATCTTCGCCCGCCAGTGGGATGACGCCGCCCGTGCGCAGAGCCTGGAGTCGCGCGGCGACCTCAGCGGCTACGAGGAGTTCACCCGTTCGGAGTGGAACTTCTACCACTACGGCCAGGACGACCCAATGGACAAGCCATCCGGCCTCTTCGAGCAGTTGCTATGGCTGCGTGAGGTGGGATTCACCACCGTGGATTGTTTTTGGATGCGCGCCGGTCATGCCATTTACGGCGGCTATGCCTGAGAGAGGAGACCTCCTCCTATGGGATCACCCTACCCATCGGCGTCCCTTACTCAACTCATCCAGGCGCTCGTGGATGGCCCCTGGCAGCAGCGCATGGCCGCCTCCAAGGCGCTGCTCACATTCGGCGCCGCCGCCGTCGAGCCGCTGCTGGCTCTGCTGGAGGATGGCTCGCCCAGGGTGGCCGACGCGCGACCTGACATCATCGCGACCCTCGGCTTGCTCGGCGATACCCGGGCCCTCGCGCCACTCATCGCCCAACTGCGAGCCTCACGCGCCGAGACCCGGCAGGCCGCCGTTAACGCCCTAGCGAATCTGCGCGACCCCACCGCTATCGCTCCCCTGATTGGCCTCTTCCGCCATGATGAGCAGGCGCGGGGCGACGAAGCCGGAGCCGCCAGTGTCTGGAATGACGCCGCCAACGCCCTGGCGGTCTTCGGTGATCGCGCGCTGCCGTCGCTCCTCACGGCCATCCGCGACCCGCACGATAATGTCCGCGCGTGGTCAGCGCTCGCGCTCGGTCTGGTAGGTGGCGACGCCGCCCTCGGCGCCCTCCGATCCGCGCTCGCCGACTCCAACGCCCAGGTACGCGCCCAGGCAGCGGACGCCCTCGGACTGCTGGCCGACCAAGGCGCGTTTGCCGCTCTCGCGCGTGCGCTCAGCGCCGACCCCGATCCCTTTGTGCGCGCCCGCGCCGTCTATGCGCTGGCCGCGCTACCCGGCGTCGCCACGGTAAACACCCTGCTGCCCGCCCTGCGCGATCCCGACTCCGGGGTGCGCTGTGCGGCCGCGTATGCCATCGGTTGCTCCGGCGATCAACGCGCCGCCGGTCTGCTGTTGGGTCTCCTGACTGACCCGTCACTAGAGGTGCGCGAAGCCGCCGTCTTGCGCCTGGGCGAGATCGCCGACGAGCGTTCCCTGCCTAGCCTCGAGCCGCTCACCCGTGATCCGACAGGCGCCGAACATGTGCGCGCCTTCGCGCTGGCCGCCGTCGAGCGCATCCGTGGCCGAGGATAAATGAGGGGCCGGTCACACAGAGTTACACAGAGTTACGCAGAGTTACACAGAGTCACACAGAGTTGTATTGGAGAGAGACGGCGTTTGGCCCGCAATTGCCCCTACTGTTTCGAGTTCGGCTTGGCCGGACTTCGTGGCTGGGGGCCCTCGCTCCGCTCCAACGCGCGCTTCGAAATGCGAGGCGTTGCTCCTCGAGCCCATTGGGCGCTTGCGCGGTGGGTTGCCTCATCCCTCCGCCCCTTCTCCCGCGGAGGGAAGGGGAGTTCACGCCGCGACCTTCGGTCCAGGTTCCCCCTCGCCTCGCAGGGACACGACGGCGCATGAGCGGAGCGGGGGACACGGGGTGAGGCGGCCCAAATGCCAAGATCCGAGACGGACATGGTATGACACTTTGTTCTCTGCGTGACTCCGCGTGACTCTGCGTGACTCCGCGTGACTCCGCGTGACTCCGCGTGACTCCGCGTGACTCCGCGTGACTCCGCGTGACTCCGCGTGACTCCGCG
>DATEGV010000103.1:0-17194 GCA_035279925.1 Ktedonobacterales bacterium
CCGCCCAGGTCGTCCGTGGTGGTCGAGCGCGGCAGCGTGCGCACGCCGACGACGCGCTGCAACTGGCGCACGACAAGTTCGAGGCGTTCGGAGCTTTCGGAGGCCGCCTGCGAGTTACCCGCCACCTGCTCGGCGATTTCGATCACGGCCTGCATCGCGCCGGTCATGCGCTCATACTGCGCCGCCTGCTGCTTGCTGGCGACGCTGATGTCGCGGACGGAGCGTGTGATGTACGCGAGAATGGAGTCAATCTGAGTGGGCGAGATCTCGGAGCGTCGCTGCAAGACCTGGTTGCCCATCAGCGCAAGTTGATCGGTGCGGTGTGAGATGTCTTTCGCGGTCTCGGAGAAGTTTTGGAGCGCCTGGTTGATCGCGTTGATGGCCCACACCTGTTGCGCGGAGCCGTTTGCCTGCTGCGCCGCGATGCCGCCGATCCGCTCCGAGGCCCCGCTGATCTGCCGCGCCGCGCGTTGCAGCGTGTTCACGACGGTGGAGGCGAAGAAGAGGGCCAGCACGACGCCCGCGATCATAATGATCGTGCCGATGAGCACAAGCTCGATGGTCGTGCGCTGGACGACGCCGGTGATCGTGCCAAGCGGCACGCCCACATAGAGGACACCGATCACCTGGTTCTGCGGATTCTTCAACGGCAGGTAGTCGGAGTAGTACTGCTTCCCGTCGGTGGTATCAACACCCAGCCACTCGTGCGAACTCCCGGTTAGGTCCATGTTCCGGCTGATCGTGGTCGGCAGCACCACGCCTGTCTCGCGCGCGCCGTTCGTGGCCGTAGCGGGGGCAAACGTGGTCGAGATACGTTGACACCCGGTATACGCGCCGAAGGCGTTCGCGCACTGATAGATCGAGACCGAGTTCCCGATCAGTGTCTTGACGGAGTCCACAAAGTCAATGGAGTTGTTGAGCACATACTTGCCATAGGGAGCGGTCAGCTGTGAGAAGTCCTTACCGCTGCCCGGCAGGTCCGCGACCATTGTGTTGTCGGAGGCGATGGAGATGTTCTGGCCATACTGGTTCTGCAGCACGAGATTGGCGATGTTCATGTTCTCGTGCTCTTGCGTCCGCGCCTGCTCCAGCACATAGTTCTGGATCGCGTTGTCGGCGATGAACAGCGTGGCGACGGTGCTCAGTACGGCGCCCAGAATGACAATGATTGTGATCTGGGGCCGTATGCCCAGACGCCACCACCTAGGAAACATTGCGGAATGTCCTCCTACAACTGCCGGGGCACGGTGTTGACGTCGCCCGCCCACATGCTCGACGCGCCACACGGCGCCGCCCTGCCTCTACAACGAAGCGGCCGGCGGTTCGGAAGCGCATGTATTCTTTCATCCTGTCACGCGTTGACCTGAACGAGACCGAGCGTACTCAGATGCTCGAGCACGCTCAATACCTCTCGCTCGTTACGCCGAGTCAATCGCGCGAGGTCCGAGAGCGTTCGCCGGTTATCCACGAGCAACAGCAGCATCCGCTCACGGCGATCCAGGGGCAACTGATCCACGTGCTCCGCCATGACGGTTCGTTGGGGAACCGTCGTCAGCAGAGAGGGCGGCAACTGCGCGCTCCCATTGTTCTGGTAGGTTGGCGCGTAGCCCGCCGAGGTGTCGGGGTTGGTGTCGAAGCGCTGCGCCTGCCCGCCGTAGCCGTTCGTCATGCCGCCGTAACTCGGCATCGAGCTCGCGCCCGGCATCGTCGCGAATGAGGGCTGGCCGCCGCTGAGTGGACCGGAGAACGGTGTCTGCGACTGTGGATAGTTGGAGGGATATCCTTGCGACGGCCACGAGCCGCTCTGATTGCCCATGCTCGGCGAGTAGCGCCCTGGCTCCGAGGACACATGTGGCCCGCTGCTGCCGAATGACATATCGCTGTCGCCGCCACTGGGAGCCTGTTCGTCGAATGAGTAGATACATTCACCCCAGTTGGAGAGCACCGTCAGCGCGTTCGGTCCGGTGAGCTGCCCCAGCAGCGCCGTGACGGGCTGGCCCTCCATGAACTTGATCTGACCAATTTCACGCGTCGGTCCCTGTCCTCGGATGACACGCAAGATGCCGCTCTGCTGTCCCAGCGAGATCATGTTGATGATATTGCTCAGCCTGCTCGTGGTGAGAAACTGCGCGGCCATCAGTTCTTGCCCCCATGCCCGACTCGGACCTGCCATCCACCCTACGACATCTGACCTACATACAATGCAAGTTGCTCCGCGTAGGGGTGTCCACGCCTTTGGGGCACCGCGCGAGGCGCGAAATTGTGCGCTCTCTCTGGCCTAGATTAGCACAAGTGTCAAGGCGCACTGGCCCATAGGGCCTAGCGAGGCGTACCTAGTAAGCAGTCGTCGTGATTGTCCGCACGCCGGCGCGTCCTCTGCGCGCATCGGCCCTCCCGCGTGGCCGACGCCTGTTTCGTCAGTTCGTCAGGCCGGGCGTCGTTGCCGGCGCGGTGGCCTCTCGCTCGTCCAGCGCCGCGAGCTGCGCGCGCAACTCGACAGCCATCCGCTTGTATTCCTCGGCGCGTTGCAGGTCCCAGCGGGGAAGTATCACACTCGATGCGCCGCCGACGGCGCGGTCTATCAGTCCGGCGTAGAACTCGTACCGTTGAATCTGACTCAGGAGGAGCTCGCGCTCACTCACGGGCTTACTCACTAGCTGTCCTCCACTTGCCGGCTGAAAGTCGCGCGGCGGAGTCGCGCGAACCGCGACGTAGGCTTGCATGTTCACGAACAGCGTATCACAGGTGGTCCTATGGGTCAAGCAACGCGCGTAGAGTTGTACGTCGTTGGGAAGTTGACTTCAGGGTGAGCGCGGGATTTCAAGGCATGCGGTCTGTGTGTGGCGAAGTTTGGTGAGGAGTTCGCTTTAGTTTGACGCCGCATGTCCTCCGTGGTGTCCGTGCCCGCCATGCCCGCCGCCGCCTCCGTGGCCTCCGTGCCCACCGCCGCCTCCGTGGCCTCCGTGGCCTCCGTGCCCACCGCCGCCGTTGCCGTGGCCACCATGATCGCCGCCACCTCCGTCGTCGCCGTTGCCGCCGCTGTTGCCGTTGTTGTTGCCGGGCGGTTGCGCCGCTGGCGGGTTATAGGACACCACTGGATTGACGACGTGGGTGGTGGTCGGAATGGGCGTGGGTGTCGGACCGGGGGGCGCGATGGGGGTGTGGCGCGGCGTGGTCGTTGCGCTGATTGCGGGGCGTGAGGCGTGATGACGAAGGGTTGTCGGATGCGCGTGGCCCAACTGCTGGCCGACGACGAAGCCCATCAGGCTGCCCGCCACGAGGAACGCGGCGACCGGGCGGGCGTATCTGCCTTCCAGCCGGGCGCTGAGACTCTCGAACTGATGTAGCATGGTCGCCGCCCCTATCGCGCTGTTCGCCGCACCGACAGTGGGCGAAGGACGCAAGGAGTGTGCCAGTCCGAATGGGCGCAATCCGTGGGCCCGGCCGGTCGCTAGCGGACCAGCGCGGGATGGCGGCCGTTGCGCGTCGCGACGATCTCAGCCATGATGGAGAGCGCGATCTCCTCGGGCGCGCGCGCGCCCAGATCCAGCCCAATCGGCCCATGAATACGGCCGATCTGCTCATCAGTGACGCCGACTTCGCGCAGCCGGTCGTCGCGCCGCTGCCTGGTGCCTCGGCTGCCGATGGCGCCCACATAGCTGACGGGCTTGCTAAGCGCGGCTTGCAGCGCCGGCACATCGAACTTGTCGTCATGGGTGAGCACCGCGACGGCCGTCGCGCTCGTCAGCGACAGATGGGCCATCGCCTCATCCGGCCATTCAAGCAGCACTTCGTCCGCGTCGCGCAGGCGGTCCGGCGTGGCGAACGCTTCACGTGGGTCAATCACGATCACGTGATAACCCAGCACCTTGGCGATGCTTGTCAGTGGGAGGGTCACGTGGCCGGCGCCGACGATGATGAGCGTCGGTGGGGCGGGATAGACGCCGATGTACACCTCGCAGGTCTCGCCGCCGGGCAGGGGGAACGTCCGCGTCTCGGAGCGTCCCGCCGCCAGCAGGTCCGACGCCGCGCCCGCGAGCGCCGCGTCAAGCTCAGCGTGGCCAGTCGTTCCCGACGGCGAGGCGCCCTCGACAAGCGCGATCCGCGCGCCGAGAAGCGCTTGATGGTTCGCCGGCGCGGCAATGACCGTCGCGGTGGCGGCCGGCAGCGCGTGGCGCAGGGCGTCCAGCAGCGCGTCGTCACGCAGCGTTTCGACGAAGACACGGATCTCGCCGCCGCAGGAGAGGCCAATCTGCTCGACGTTCTGCTCCTCGGTGATGCCAAACGTCAGCAGCTTCGGGGCGCCGCCGCGCAGGGCGCGCAGCTCGTCCTCGATCACCGCCGGTTCGACGCAGCCGCCGCTCACCGAGCCGGCGATCTCGCCATCCTCGTTGACCGCCAGCGTCGCCCCGACGTTGCGCGGCGCGGAGCCGACGACCGAGACGACGGTGGCCGTCGCGATCCGCTTGCCCGCCGCTCGCCACTGCTCGATCTCTGAAAGTATGTCACGCATGCGCTCTGCTCCCGTTTAACGGTCCCGATCAATCTCGACGTGGTCCGCGGCCATGTCACGTTCCGGCGCGTCGCCAAGCGCCCCGGCTCCCTGCCGGTAGCTCTCCCGTAACGCGGCGAGCATCTCCTCGCGCCGGGCATAGAGTTCCTTACGTGGGCGCGGAGCCGCCCGCGAGACGGCGTACGCCGCCAACAGAGGGAAGGCGATGGTCGTATCGGCGTAGACGACCACCGAGTCGCTCAACATCTCCGGCTTGATCTTGCCCCAGGAGACGGCTTCGGAGGGTGTCGCGCCGGAGAGTCCGCCCCAATGCGGCGCGTCCTGGGTGATCTGGATGAAGTAGTCGTGGCCGCCTTTGTTGACGCCAAGGACTTCCCAGAGCTGCGGCTGCGTCTGGAGGTAGAAGTTCTTGGGAGAGCCGCCGCCCAGAATGATGACGCCGTTGCGGGTGGCGTTGAGGACGATGGCGGTCGTCTCATGCACATCAAACAGCGGATCAATCGTGAGCGCGTGGCCGTCGAGCTGATGCCGCGCGAGATTCATGCCGATGGACGAGTCACCGGGTGAGGAGGTGTAGAGCGGCACGTTCCACTGCGCGGCCATCGCCAGCACAGAGGCGCGCGGGTCCACGCCAAGCTCCAGCAGACGCCGCCCGATGAGGTGATGCAGCTCGGCGGTGGACATGGGCCGCTGCGGGAACGTTTTGAAGCACTCGCGCAGGAACCGGTCCGTGTCCAGCAGCACCTCGTCGCGGAAGAGCACGTCGTAGATGCGAATGACGCCTGCCTCGTGCAGATCGGTGTCGCTGAGTTTGAAGGAGCCGCGATGCAGCGCATAGTCGAGCGCGTGGTGGATGTCGTGATACAGGTTCGCGCCGGTGCTGACGATGAAGTCTATCGCGCCGCGCTCCATGAGCGTGATGACGCCGCCGCCGACACCCGCGGGGGTCATCGCGCCGGCAATCGTCAGGCAGATGGTGACATCCTGCTCAGGGTCCAGCATGCGCCCGGCGTAGAGCCGCGCCGCCTCGTTGATTCGCCCGGCGTTATACGCCTGAAACGAGCCGTCTATAAGGTCGGCGGCGCTGATGTCGGGCGCGAGACGCCGGGGCACGATCCGCTCGCCGGTGAGATACTCCTCTGTCTCCGACCCGTTTGCTGGCGCGTCCTGCTCGG
Source organism: Ktedonobacterales bacterium (assembly GCA_035279925.1). Taxonomy (GTDB): domain Bacteria; phylum Chloroflexota; class Ktedonobacteria; order Ktedonobacterales; family JADMIN01; genus DATEGV01. Next base: position 5,689 of record DATEGV010000103.1, read on the forward strand.
GCACGGGATTCGGTCCTTCATGTGGACGATGTGGCACGCTCACCCTCACATTTCTCCAACGGCGTCGTCGCCGCGCGCGAACGTTGTTCGGGCGGCGTGTGGTCCGTGGAGGAAGCGCCGCCGATGCAGTATATCACCGGGGCGCGGGTGTCACAGCGTCTCCGTCGTGCTGCCGCCGTGCCGTCCGGGTGCGCCGATGTCGAGGGGAAAGGGCAGCGGACCGCTGACAGGGCGCGAGGGCTGCCCGCCGGTGCGCCGGATGTGCGCGGTGATGTCGTCTTCGTAGAGTTCCGCGGCCTGCCGCATCTGCTCGTCGTCGTCCTCGCGCTCACCTTCGGATGGCGGGACGGCTTGCGGGTCCGCGTCCGCGCCGGGATAGACGCCGTCGCTGACGAGCAGTTCGACGACATACTCCGGCGGCTCCTCATCCCAGTCGTGGTCGAGGGCGTCCAGGGTCTCGTCGTCTTTGCCGACGATCCAGAGATGCGGCCATTCCCAACTGTCGTCGGCGCGTTTGCGGCGATGCGCCGGCCGGATAGCCTCCATCGCGCCGGTCTCCCATTCGTCCAGCGAGGTGGCGACGACGAAACCGGCGGCCACGGCGGCGGCGCGCAGCGCCTCGTCACCACCGATGATGGCGAGGTCCGTCGTGGAGGCGCGACTGAACGTGTGGAGGGCGTCGAGCGCGTTGGCCGCCGCGAGCGCGGTCGCCGTTCCCAGCGGGAAGACGAGCGCGAGTCGCTTGTCGCGCGTATGGCTGATGGTAGCCTGAATCGCGTGCAGTGAGGCTTCGGCGCGTATATGTAGGACGTGTCGCATGGCAGAAATGCTCCGTGGTGTGGAACGTCTTTGGTCCACAGTCTCCGCGACGACGCGCGACGGGTATGCTCGCAAGTTCCATCTACAGTACGCAGTGCGGGTATGCGCTGCTCTCACTTCAGGCAAAAAGTACCGGATGCGCACTCTGGCTCCCCTTCCCTGCGTACGGGGAAGGGGCTGGGGGATGAGGCAACCCGTGTGGCTGGGGGATGATGTCAGTAGCCCCGGTCGGCGTGGACGAGATTGCGCAGGGGTTGGCCGGCGCGGTAGCGGGCGAGGTTGTCGAGCAGGATATCGGTGAAGCGGCGGCTGTAGTTGGCGGTCAACCCGGAGATGTGGGGCGAAGCGATGACATTGGGCAGGCCCCAGAGCGGACTCTCCGGCGGCAGCGGCTCATGCGCGAAGACGTCCAGGCCGGCGCCGGCGATGACTCCCGTTTGCAGCGCGGCGATCAGCGCGTCCTCGTCTATGATGCCGCCGCGCGCGATGTTGACCAGGAACGCCGTCGGCTTCATCGCGGCCAGCTCATCCGCGCCGATCAGGCGCCGCGTCTCAGCCGTATCGGGCGCGGCGATCACCACATAGTCAGCCTGCCGCAGCAGGTCCAGCAGACGCGCCGTGGGCAACAGCTCGTCCACATCGCGATCGGCGGCGCCGGGAGCGGCCGAGCGCCGGGTGGCGACGACGCGCATCCCAAAGGCGCGGCCCAGGTGGGCGATCCGCCGGCCAATCGCGCCCAGCCCGATGAGGCCGAGCGTCGCGCCGTGCAGTTCGTCCGCGCGCAGCTCCGTGCGGCTTTCGGGCCATCGCGCCTCGCGTTGGAGGGCCAGCAAGGCCGGCCAGCGATGCGCCCACATCAGCAGGACGCCGAAGACGTGCTCGCTGATCGGTACGGCATGCACACCGCTGGCCGTCGTGACGATGGGCTGCCCGCTTGGGCGCACGAGGCCCGCCCGCAGCGCGCCGTCGGCTCCGGCGCTCGCAAGAGCCACCCAGCGCAGATTGGGCGCGATGGCCAGCGTATCGGCGGGTGGGCCAAATGTGCAGAGCACGTCCATCGCGGGGTGCTCGCTGATGGCGTCGTGCAGCGCGGCGTGCTCGCGCACGAGCAGCAGATGCTCCGCGCCGAGGGCGTCCGTCAGGCGGGCGCGGTCGTCGTCGTCGAACCGGTAATCGCTGATGAGCAGTTCAGGCGTGGCCGTCGCCATAACGATCTCCTCTGTATAGTTGACCTCACCCCCGGCCCCCTCTCCCACAAGGAGAGAGGGAGGAGACCAGTCATTTTAAGCGATTAGCGGATGAGGAATCCGGCAGAGAAGGCGTACGCGCTGTGTCCACCGGTGGCGGCGTCGGTGTAGAGCACCGCGACGCGATACTCGCCCGCCGGCCAGGAGTTGCGGTAGCTGCTGTTGCCGGGAATGCCGGGCGAGAGCGTGAACGGCTCGACGATGCCGCCGGGGATCTGCAATGCGCTGGTCTGGCCGGCGGCGCCGCATGGGCTGACCCGCTGCCATTGGTTCTGTTTGGTATCGAGCTGCTGAAGCTGCAAGAAGGTGCAATCGGTCTGATCGGCGGTGGCGAAATACATCACCTTGCCGCCGTTGGTGACGGTCACGCCGATGGGCTGGCTCGCCGCGTAGGACGCGCTATCCACCGTGACGGTCAGCGCGCCTTTCGTGGGCGTGGGCAGAATGACGGCCTTCGCCTTGGTTTTGGACGCGCAGGCCGAGAAGCCCAGCAGCGTCAGCGCCACCAGGAGAACGAGCGCCAGTCGGCGCGGCGCGACTCGCATAGATGGATGAGCCTCCCTGACTGAAAATCGTGGGTATGCATGGACTATAGCAAACCAGGCGCCCAGTTCGCGGCGTCGCCTAGCCCACAAGCTCGAACTTGACGAAGATGTCGCCCAGGCGCACCTCGTCGCCGTGCATGACGGGCGTGGGCCGCGCGATACGCGCGCCGTTGACCCACGTGCCGTTGGAGCTGCCCTCATCCTCGATGGACCACTGCCCGTTGAAGAAGAACAGCCGCGCGTGGTTGCGCGAGACGGTGCCGTCGGGGATCACCACGTCGTTGCCTGCCGTGCGCCCCAGCTTCGTCACGTCTTGATGCAGCAGAAACGAGTGACCGGTGAGCGGGCCGTTGCGGATGGTGATGCGGCAACGCAGTGGTCGCTTGTTCGGCAGCAGGTAGCGGTCCACATTGCCGCGCGCCCCGGAGAGATCGTAGCCGCAGGTGGTGCAGAAGCGATTCTGCGCGTTGTTGGCGGCGCCGCAGCGAAAACACGTGCCGGGCGCGCCAGGCTTGCCGCGTGGGGGTAGGGGAATCACCACGGGGCCGCTGCCGACCGGGACGATATCGTCCCGCCGCAGTGTCTGCTGCGCGGGTCGGGGCGCGTGACGCACATCACTGATGGCGGCGCGAAGCTGCGCCGCCATCTCGTTGGCGCGCTGGAACCGGGCCTTTGGGTCCTTGGCCATCGCGCGTAGGATGACCGACTCGACACTCATCGGCAGGCCGGGTACGAGCGCGGACGGACGCGGCGGCGGCTCCTGGATGTGCTTCATCACAGTCGCCATTGGCGTGTCGGCGACGAAGGGCAGCCGGCCTGTCACGCTCTGGAAGGCGACGACGCCGAGCGCGTAGATGTCGGTGCGCCCGTCTATCACGCCGTTGGGCAGCCCCTGCTCCGGCGCCATGTACTGCGGGGTGCCGATGTTCGCGCCTGTACGGGTGAAGTTCTGGTTGGCCTCCAGGATCGCCGCGATACCGAAGTCGGAGAGCAGCAGGTGGTCGTCGGTGCGCAGGAGCATGTTGCCCGGCTTCACGTCGCGGTGAACGACGCCGTTGGTGTGCGCGAAGTCCAGCGCGAGGGCCGCCTGCGCCAGCAGTTCCAGCGCCAGCGGGAGATCAACGCGCGTGTGCTGGCCGTCCGCTTTCACGATGCGGTCGCGCAGCGTGCCGCCGGCGATATACTCCATGACGATGAAGGCCCAGCCCTTGTCCTCGCCATAGTCGTGGACGGGAACGATATTGGGATGGGTGAGCCGGGCGATCAGCCGCGCCTCGTTCGTGAAGCGCATGGCGAACGTGGTGTCCGCCGAGCTGTCCATCTGCGCCGCGATCGCCTTGATGGCGACGTAGCGCGCCAGGGAACTCTGATACGCCCGATAGACACGGGCCATGCCTCCCTGGCCGATCATCTCCATCACACGGTACTGGCCAAGGTTCTGTCCGATTAGGTCGGCGCTCATGCGGCCTCCATCAACGAGGGCGACCGCGCGCTGAGTCGCCGCCCCCGCCCATTATACGAGCGGGAGCGACAGATTGCGATGTCTGCTCAGTCCCAGTTCGGCGTGCGAATGACGATTTCTCCGAAGGTCGCCTTGGCTTCGATGCGCAGATAGCTGCTGGCGCCGGCGTCGCCGAGCGTGAAGGAGTTGTTCTGCGCCATGCCGGCGGCGCGATGGCCCGGCGTCGCCACCTCGCCAAAGCGCGCCTGGCTATGGACGACGACACGCAGGCCCTCCGGCACCGTCACGACGATCTCGCCGAACAGCGCGTTGAGGTGCAGGACGTTCTCGCCGTCGGTCAGCTTCGCCATGCGCACGTCCACGCGCACCTCGCCGAAGGTCGCGTTGATTGTGGTTTCGGGGCCAAGTTCCCAGAGGTCGCCGCTGCGGTCAACCTCACCGAAGAAGGCGCTGATGCGCTGCCCACGGCCGGCGCCGATGTACGGGCCGTCAGAGCGCGTGGCGGGAAGACTGGCGGCGCGGGTCGGCTCCGGCGGCAACTGATCGAGCAGCGCCTGGCACTCGGTCGGGTCGGTCGTCACCATGAGCAGCCCCATGAGGCGGCGAAACTCTTCCAGCGGCACGCCACCGCGCGCGTATCGCTCGCGCAGCGCTTCAATCGCGGTTTCCTGGTCCATGTGCGCCTCCACTACACGGGATGAATCGAAGAATGATCGTGACTGGCTCATGCGTAACTCCTGCCTAGGACACTCACACTGAACTCGCACCGTCCGCGCCGCGCCATCCGGCGAGCAGCAGATCCCAGATGCGCGGGGCCATCTTCCGGGGAGAGAACGTTTCGGGTACGAGCAACCAGGCGCGCACGATGCCGTTGCCGGCGCCGACGAAGGTGAGCGCGTCGGCCTCGACGTCGGCCGTCGCCGGGAGCTCGCGCGCGGCCACCGCCGCCAGCAGGCGCTCCGTCACGAACGCCTGGGTGCGCCGCTCCTCCGCGCGCCGGGCGTCCATCCCTTCACGTGGCTCGTCGGCGACCTCGACCCGCAGATGCGAGAGCCGGACGTACGCCTGATAGCCGCGGTCGCTCTCCAGCGCCTCCATCCAGCGCAGCCACATCGCGCGCAGGCCGGCCAGCGGCGTGGCTCCGCTCCGCGCGGCGTCTTCGAGCAGCTCGGTGAAGAGGCTGGCGCGCTCACCCAGCAGCGTCGTGAAGATGTCCGCCTTGCTGTCGAAGTACCAGTAGATGGCGCCTTTGCTGAGATTTGCGGCGGCGGTGATGTCGTCGAGCGTGGCGCCGGCGTAGCCCTGCCGGCTGAACACGTCGAGCGCGGCGGCCAGAATCTGGCGTCTGGCAAGGGGATCAGCCTGCTTGGGTCTGGGCATGCGCGACCTCGTTGATTCGCATACTATCTAGTCGGTATACGAATCATACCCGCTCGCGGGCCGCGCGTCAAGGGGGTGTCAATGACATCGAGCGCATCGGCGCGTGCTACACCACTCCGACGGTGAGGTCCTTGTCTTCCATTTCCCAGGCGTGATCCAGCGTGTGAAACGCGGTGTGCCGAATCAGATAGCGGATTGGCCAGGTTCGGGCCATTTTGCCCTCGGCATGGAACGCCCGAATCGCGTTGCGATAGGCGTCGCGGTGCGCCTTCAGTCCCTCGTCGTTCAGCGTCGCACTTTGCGGGGTAGGCGCGCCGAGCTTCTTCGCCCAGTCCTGCTCCGTGGCCAACGTATGCCGGATGATGCGATCCCGATCACGCCCTCCACCGCGCGGCCCCTTGCGCATCTCGGCGGAGACACGCAAACGCACGTCGTCGAAAAACGCCCAGCACGCCTGCATCACGGTCAGTTCACGTTCCAGTTCTTCGCCCGATAGATCCTGGCGATCGAAGCCCGAGAACGCGAAGGAGATGCCCCAGAAGTCGGTTGAGCCTGTGCCTGGGTACCGCTCGACCACGTCAAGCGTGGTGATGGCCGCAAACGCTGCCTCCATCCCAGCCAGCTTCGCCACCGGCGCATACCGTGGCAGGTAGGATTGCAACCGTTCAACCGCGGCTTCCCCGGTCTTGGCGCCACGCTCTAGACCGGGCCAATCCGGCGCCACTGCCGCCACCTTCTTGCCGTTCGGTCCAACTTCAAGCGTCACCCGTAGCGCATCAGCCATCTCTGCTCTCCTTCTGGACCGCCTGAAGAAGGCGGCTCTGGCTCTCAATTTCCAGACCATGCGGACGCAACCGACACCCATAGCTCCCGCGCTCCTTGTGAGAGAAGGCTGATTGTGTCAGTATAGGCGTATGAATATACCCGAACACAACATCTCCGGTGGGGTTGTCCACGACGTGCCTGAGGATTTACAGGACACCCTCGCGTCTGACGCGGAGGCGCTCGCGGCCTGGGAGGCTCTGACGCCCCTCGCGCGCAATGAGTGGATATGCTGGACCATCTCCGTCAAGAAACCGGAGACGAGACGGGAGCATGTCGAGCGGGTGCGCACGGAACTCAAGGAGGGCATCCGCCGGCCGTGCTGTTGGATAGGCTGCATTCACCGTCCAGATAAGCCAATCAGTCCGTCGGTACAGTACGTGCTCAACAAGCGATCAAAACGGTCATCATGACTGCTGGCCCTGATGTTCCTGAGAGCTACTTTGCTTTTGCGTCGTTCAGCTCCACCGCTGCGAGGATGAGCGCCCGCAGGGCCGCCTCATCAACCGTGTCATCCGTACGGAAGTCAATGGCGCGAACGGTGTTGCTATCCAGGCGCGTATTGAAGAGCTGCTTCGGATCCTGTAGCCGCGCGCCTTTGGGGAACGTCAACCTCACGGCGTTCTTGAGGGTATCGGCCACACATATCGTTCCATCATGCGACCAGACGGGAACGCCTTCGGGTCTGGACGGCTTCTTCCACTTTACTTCCTCGACCACGGCAGGGTCGGCTTCCCGGATGAGCGCGCGCAGTTGCGAGAGCTTCTCGCCCCGCCAGTCACCGGACTTCCTGATAATGTCGTCTATCTGCTGAGAAGCGGATTTGTCGTGTGGTAAAGAACTGGCGCCGGTAGTCATATCGAGCGTGCCTCCTCCGTCGCCTCCCATTATAGCAGCGGCGCCGGGTTCCCCATGATGTGCCGTTCACGTTTGAACCGCGCGCGTCGGAGGAGTAGCGGCGCCCACCCATCACCTCGCCGTGGCGAAGCGCACCTCGCGGGAAGCCGCCTCCGGCGCGACGAACGCCAACAGGTGGGCGCCCTCCTCCGCGAGAGCGTCGCGGTCCGGCGCGGCGATGGGCGCGAACGACGCGACGGTCAGCGTTGCCCCACCTTCGCGCTGGCGTGTGATCTTCCAATCCGCCTCATAGTAGCCGTCCACGAGCACTGTGCCGCCGTCGGCGCCGTTGCCGGGAAGCAGCGGCACGCGGCGCTCATTCGCCATGACGCGCGAGCGGTCGGCGTGCGAGAGCAGCAGGTTGTCATACGCGGCCAGGTAGCGCGGTGGCGCGGGAGTGTCGGGATCAGGGCGCGGCGCCTCCAGCAGATCGAAAAGCTCGACGCCGCGCTCGTCACGGAACGTGCGCACGCGTGGCCGCAACCGTTCGAAGACGTCGCCCAGCCGGGTGAGGCCCGACCACATCCGCGCGTCGGCGACACTGGCTGGCCCGTACCCGCCTAGATACCGCAGTATCATCTCATCCTGCGCGGGATCGGGATCGAGCGGGCGACCAAGCCAGCTCTCCATCGGCGTATAGGTTGGCTGGCCGCCTTGCCCCCAGACGCCGCGTGGGGGAATCTGTACGGCGGGAATCAGGTACGTGGCGGCCTGTGCGAGGGCGTCGGCGTCGCGTTCGGGCCAGCGTTCACCCAGCAGACGGCCAATCTCGGCGCGGGTGCGCGGCCGTTCCTCCATCAACTCGCGCGCGGTCGCCAGCAGCGCGTCCATATCCAGCCCAGTGAGCCGCCGGCCAAAGGGGCTGCCCGTGTAGAAGCCGCGTTCAAGGACCGGCTGCGTGAGCGGGCGCAGCGCCAGACAGTCGCGCGCGGTGACCAGATGCACGGTGGCGCGCATCAACGACGCGCGTACGACGCGACGCTCGACCAGTAACGTCGCCAGCTCGTCCGGCTGGAAGCCTTCCAGTCGCGTCCATAGCCCGATATACGGCGCGTGCGGAGCCTGCGCCTGCATGGCGAACAGTCGCTCGATGGCGGCCTCGGCGGACGTCGTCTCACGCCGCAGCAGCATCTGGCGCGCGAGATAGGCGCGGTTGAGCGCGCGTGTACTGAGCGTATCGCCGCCGTTGCGCTCAGGCGTCCGTCGTGGTCGCGTCACCGTCGCCTCCTCCATCGCCCGCCGTGTCATAACGGGTCCACTCTGGTTCTTGGCGCGTGGGCTGCCTCACCCCCTGTCCCCCTCTCCCGTGCGCGGGCGAGGGGGAACCCAGCCCGAAGGTCGCGGCGCTGGCTCCCCCTTCCCCTCGCGAGGGGAAGGGGGTTGGGGGGATGAGGCAACCCTTGCGGCGGTCAGTAACAACCTCTCAAACGGACCCATAAGCAGGAGCGCGTCGCACAAAATCGCCCCCATCCAACGCATCTACGCGGGAAGGGGGCGACGAGTTGAATGACGTTACCCTAGAGCGCGAAGTCCATCATCGGCTGCTCACTGACCGCGGCCTCGCCCTGAGCGGACGGCTCCAGCGCGTGGCCCTTCCGCAAAGGGATCTCCTTCAGGAAGAACGTGATGACGAACGCCACGACCATCATGCCGGCGCCGATCACGAAGATCTCCGTGACCGCCGAGGCGAAGCTCGTCTTGACGGCCTCCATCAATTGCAGGTACAGCATGTGCCCCTCCGGGCCGAACCGCGCGAACTGCGCCTGCAACGCCGCGGTGGATCCGCTGCCCGGCGCGCTGGCGCCCAGGTTGGCCAGCTTGCTCGCGGGAATGTAGGGCTTGAGCGCCGCCGGCATGCTGCGCGTGATGTTCGCGGTGAAGCCGTTGGTCAGCACGGCTCCCAGCACCGCGAGGCCGATGGTGCCGCCCATCGAGCGGAAGAACGAGAGCGTCGCCGTCACCTCGCCGAGCTGTCGGAACGGGAAGGCGTTCTGCACGACGATGGTGAACAGACTCATCATCACGCCGATGCCAAGCCCCGTAATCACCATGTTGCGGATCAGCTCCGGGTTGGTGGTGTGGATATTCATGCGCGAGAGCATGAACATGCCGACCGCGGCGACCGCGAAGCCACCCAGCGCCATTATCTTATACTTCCCAGTCCGCGAAAGCACCTGGCCGCCGACGATGCTGCTGACGATGAAGCCGAGCATCAGCGGCGTCAGCACGGCGCCGGAGTTGGTGGCCGACTGGCCGAGCGCATCCTGTACGAAGTACGGCAGGTAGAGAATCGCGCCAAACATGCCGGCGCTGAGCAGGAACGTCGTCACGACGGAGACTGTGAAGATGCTGTTGCGCAGCAGGCGCGGGCTGATGACCGGCTCAGCCGCCCGCAGCTCCGCGACGAAGAACACGCCAAGCATCACGGCAGCGAAGATGAACAGGCCGATGATCTGCCACGAACCCCAGGCGAGCTGCCCGCCGCCCAGTGAGACCGCCAGCAGCAGCGGCACGGTCCAGAGCACGAGGACGCCGGAGCCGAAGAAGTCAATCTTGTGACGGCGGCGCACGGTGAGGTTCGGAATCGTAATGCCGGCGGCGATCAGCGCCACCACGCCCACCGGCATGTTGACGTAGAAGACCCAGCGCCAGCCGAGGTTGTCGGTGATCCAGCCGCCAAGGACCGGGCCGATGATCGTCGCGACGCCGAAGACGGCCATGAAGAGGCCCTGCCACTTGCCGCGTTCGGCCGGCGGGAAGATGTCGCCGATGATCGCCTGCGCGATGGGCATCATGGCGCCGGCTCCCAGCCCCTGAATGCCGCGATAGATGATGAGCTGCGTCATGTCCTGGCTGGTGCCGGAGAGCGCCGAGCCGGCGAGGAAGACGGCCATGCCCGCCAGGAAGAAGATGCGCCGCCCGTAGATGTCGGAGAGCTTGCCGTAGATCGGCACGCCGACGGTGGACGCGAGCAGGTACGAGGTATAGACCCAGGAGATGTTCTGCCCGCCCAGATCGGCGATCACGCGCGGCATCGCGGTGCCGACGACGGTCTGGTCCAGTGCGGAGAGCAGCATGCCGAGCATGAGGCCGACGATGATGGGGATGAGTCGCTTGCCGCTCATCGTCTCGCTGATGCTGCGCGGCTCATCGAGGTCGGCGCCGGCGGTGGTGGATGTCGAAAGCGAGTGCGCCATTGCTATAAGGACTCCTCTAGCCGACCAGTGAGATGGTGTCGGTGGTGTCGGCGTCGGCGATGGTGGCCAGCGCGCGGAGGCCGCGTGTGAGCGCGGCGAGGTCATCTGGGGTGAGGCGTTCCAACCAGCTTGTCATGCGCCCCACGCCGCCCTGGCGCAACCGGCTGGCCAGTTCAGCCCCGGCCGTCGTCGGTGTGACAAGCGTGCGCCGGCGATCTTCGGCGTCCTCCGCGCGTTCGGCGTAGCCAAGCTGGACCAGGCCATCTACCAGAATACTGGCGGTCGGTTTGCCCACATGTAGCGTCTTCGCCAGCGCGCTGACGTTGCCACCGTCGCTCGCGGCGAGGACCATGAGCGCCTTGAGTTGACCCATCGAGAGGTTGAGGGTGGCCCATTCTGGCATCTGGACGCGGCCGAGCGCGTGGCTGATCTCGCGTTGCAGGTCCAGCGCCGCGCGGACCTCCGAGGTGTGTGATACGTGTGCGCTCAAGAATATGCCTCCACTGAATGATGATATGTGATGATAGCATAATAGTTCGTGAATGCCAAACTAATTAGAAACGGGAAATGGTTCGCTGTCTTAGGACGAAATGATGGCCTCGACTTCGATCTCGACAAGCATCGCGGGATCAATCAGCCGCGACACCTGGACCATCGTGGCGGCCGGCATTACCGTGCGAAAGAACTCACCGTGCGCGCGGCCAATGGCCTCCCAGTCGGCGATGTTGAGGACATACATGCGGGTGCGCACGACATCGCGCATGCTGGCGCCGGCTTGGATGAGCGCGCGCTCGATATTGTGCAGCGCCTGCGTCGCCTGGGCGTAGGGATCGCCCGCGCCGACGACGTTGCCTTGCTCATCGGTCGCGGTCGTGCCCGCGACGTGGATCACGTTGCCCACGCGCACGGCGCGCGAGTAGCCGACGATTGACTCCCACGGCGCTCCCGAGCTGATGTTTTGTCTAGTCGTCATGCCGCGTTCCCTCCCGTTCGGAGCATAACGGATGAGCGCCAGCAGGCTCATTGGGGCATGGTGGAACGGGACGGTGCGGTGCGCGAGCAGCCGTCGGTTGAAACCGCGCCTGGATGGCCTGCGGCCACGAAACCCGCCTGCGCGGGTTCGGCAGAGGCAGCCGC
>DATEGV010000104.1:0-3865 GCA_035279925.1 Ktedonobacterales bacterium
AGACGTTCTGCACGTCGTCCAGGTCTTCCAGCCGGTCGATCAGCCGCAGCGTCTGCATCGCCTCTTTCTCGGCCAGCTCGATCTTGGTCTTGGGAACGAGTGTGCTCTCGGCGCGCTGGATGGTGAGCTTCTTCGCTTCGAGCGCCTGGCGTGTCGCTTCGAGGTTGGCCGGCTCGGTGTAGATCGTCAGCTCGGTGTCTTCCGGCCCGGCAGGGTCTACATCTTCAGCACCGGCGTCAATCGCCTCCAGGCTGAGCTCGTCTGGGTCGCGGCCGTCCAGGGCGACTTCGATCACGCCGCGCGGCTCGAAGATCCAGTCCACGCAGCCCATCTCACCCAGGTTGCCGGCGTTCTTGTTGAAGCAGTTGCGAACCTCAGCGGCGGTACGGTTGCGGTTGTCTGTGACCACCTGCACGAGAATGGCGGCCCCGCCGGGCGCGTAGCCTTCGTAGGTGATCTCTTCGAGCGTCGTACCCTCGCCCCCGCCGCTGGCCCGTTTGATGGTGCGCTCGATGTTGTCCATCGGCATGTTGGCGTCGCGCGCGCGCTGGATGGCCATGCGCAACCGGAAGTTGGCGTCTGGATCCGGCCCGCCACCCTCACGCACCGCGACGACCAGTTCACGGCCCAGCCGGGTGAATAGTTGCCCGCGCCTGGCGTCGTTGACACCTTTTTGCCGCTTGATTTGTGCCCACTTTGAGTGACCGGACATGGCGTCTCACCCCTTCGTGTTCGATTGTTTGCGTCGAGCCTCACCCAGCCGTGGGGCTGGGCGCGACAGGCCACGGAGCCGCCGGTGGCGTGCGGTGGTATTGTATCATCCGGCGGCCGCGCTCACAAAGTGCGCCAGCGCGGCCAGCCCGCCATACGGCCCTTGCGCGTCGCGCGTCTTTCCGGCGGCGGCGCCCAACGCTGCCAGCGCCGCCTCGCCCGCACGTCGCAGTTCCGCGCGCACGCGGTCACGCGCGCCGGTCCGCTCGAGAATATCCAGCACGGCGGCGATTCGCTCGGCGGACATCTCCTTGTCGCTCGCATAGGCGGCGGCCAATACGGCGCGGTCGCTGCCAGAGGCGGTTTCACGCGCGTAGATCACGGGCAGCGTCATCTTCTTGCGGCGTAGATCGCCCGCGCCCGTCTTGCCCAGCTCCGCCGTCGGCGCCCAGATGCCGAGCAGGTCGTCGCGGAGTTGAAACGCGAGGCCGAGCGCCCGCCCGAACGCGGCCATACCCGCCGCGAAGGCCCGGTCGTCCGGCGCGCCAATGATCGCCCCCATCTCGGTCGCGCAGGCCATCAGCGCGGCCGTCTTGCGTCCGATCATGTCCAGGTACATGGCAGTCGTGATATCATCGCGGCCCTCGAAGCTCATGTCCAGAAACTGCCCCTCGCAGAGTTCGAGGCAGGTGCGGTCCAGTCTGTCCGCGAGGCGCACGACGATATCGGCTGGCGTCCCACGCGCTGGTAGCTGCCAGAGGCCGGCGCGCGCGAGGGAGAAGATGCCGTCGCCGGTGTTGATGGCCTGCGGCACACCCCACAATGTCCAGAGTGTTGGACGGTGACGGCGCGCTTCGTCGCCATCCTCGATGTCGTCGTGAACCAGCGAGAAATTATGGACAAGCTCGACGGCGGCGGCGGCCGGTAGCGCCTGCTCGATGGTCGCATCCCGCTCTTTGGCGTCCCGTCCCTGGGCGGCGGCGCCCAATTCGCAAGCCAGCAGCAGCAGCGTAGGGCGCAGCAGCTTGCCGGGGTGCGCCTTCGCGGGGGAGAGGTCGGCGTGTCGCCAGCCGAGATGGTATTCGATCTGGGCGTAGAAGGTGTCTAGAGGCCGGCCACCCGCCGCGGTGAGCGGGGAGGACGTGAGGGCGCCCGCCTCGGCCACTATGCGGCGCAGTTCGCGCGCGATCGGCTGCCTGAATCGCGCGAGGACCGGCTCGATGGGCAGAGAGTCTATCTGCGACTCTGGATTCGCCACCACGCGCTCCTTGTGTTTGAGCCAACGCCACCGGCGTCGCCGCTGCTCCCCAGAGTGGACACTTCGCCGCTAGCGCACGACGACAAACGCGAGCGCGATGACGACGGCGACGACAAGCGTCCAGCGTAGGAGGCCAACCAGCCCGCCGAAGATGCGGAGCGACGAGCAGATTTCACAGTACCGCTGAGTGTAATGATAGCGGTGGCTTTGCAGGCCCTCGCGCACAATCTTCACACTCTGCCGGCGTCGCCGCGTATGCAGCGTGTCGCAGACGTAGCGATGGCAGCCTCGACACCTACTCGAATCAATATAGTGCGCGAAGACGGCGGTGGACCACTGGCGCGGCTGCACCGGCCCGTGGCAGACGTAGCAGATGTACTTGCCGGCGTGCTTGGCGTGGTACGCGGCGCATGGTTGGTGGTCGTCCAGGCCAAAGTGATCAATACAGAGGTGGTGGTGGCACGTTGGGCAGCGGCCGGCGGATGCGAGGCCGCACTCCGCGCATGATGGGACGGGGTATGGAGATGACTGCGCCACTGGCATATCCTCGCGTCGTTGGGCGGTCACGCTGTCAGCAAGTAGAGCCGAGTATAGCAGCGGGAGCGGCGACGGTCAACGCGCGTTTTGAAACGTCACGGCTCTGTGCGGGTGATACCTGGAATGCGGTCGAAATCGCGGTCGAAGGAGGTGATGTCCAGGATTCCGTGGCGACCCATGAAGGCCGCATAGTAGGCATCCGCAAAGGGCACGTTGTGCCGCACATAGAGGTCGAATGCCAAGCCGATTAGGCGCTTGTTTGGTAACAGAATCCCAGGCAAGTCTACCAATTGCAGGACGGCGGCCGCGATATCCGCCTTTGCAACTTTGTACGAGCGTTCCAGAGTGAAGACCACCTCGAACACGACATAGCTAATCATGCGAACTTGCAGGTTTCCCTGCTCGATGCGCTCGATCAGCGCGGTCGCCCGTGGAGAATGAGTCTGGTGATCCTGCAGTATATGGCGGAGAATGACATTCGCGTCAAGGAACGATGCTGCCATCAGACTACCCTATCGGTCGAGTTCCGCATAGCGCGCGGCGGCCGCCTCCTCGGCGGCGCGGCGCAACTCCTCCGCGCTCATTGCTGGCACGGCGGTCCGAAAGATGCCCGCCGTCGCGGCGACGACACTGCCCCTCGGCTTCATGATGGCCTGGCCGTCTTCAAGGACGAATGAGACTCGGTCACCTTGTTTCAGTCCCAGTCTGCGCCGCACCTCGGCTGGAATCGTGATTTGGCCTTTGCTGGTAATTGTTGAAACTATTTCGTTCATGGCACACCTCGACGTAAGGAGCCTTCTAACAGTAAGGCGAGTATACTGCACGCCTTACACGGCTGTCAAGCGAACCGCACGTCGCATTACGTAGACGACGCATAACCGTTGAGTATGTGGTGGTGATATTCAGGATGGCTTGGGCGAAGGAGTGAGGCTGTGATTACGGTATGGTGCTCAGATTATCTACGACGACAGCAACTTGCGAATGATGACTCGGCGCGGGCGCTCCTGGCGGCTCTTCCCCCCGCTCCTGGATGCGGTGCGCGGCTGGTTGGAATGTTCGCGCCAAGCGTTCGCCGGGAGATGAGGGCGATACGTCAGCAACGCGCGACACTTTTGGATCAGGTGGAGGCGCACGAGCGCGAAGGTGAAAACTGGGCCAAGGGGAGCAATGGAGAGGACATCCTCGCGGAGACACTCGCGGACCGATTCGGCGACGAATACACACTGCTGCGCAACTATACGCCGCCCGCGCCGTCGGCAATCGGTGGAGACATTGACGCCGTGCTGCTTGGTCCACACGGTGTCATAGTCTTTGAGGTGAAAGCCTGGACTGGCGAGTACCTCGCAACTGGCCGGGATT
>DATEGV010000105.1:0-3876 GCA_035279925.1 Ktedonobacterales bacterium
GAAGAGTTCCACGCGCGGCAGGAGCAGGCGCGGCAGGGCGGCAACGAGCGCGCGCGGCGGCGACACATCGAGCGCGGCAAGCTGCTCCCCCGCGAACGTGTGGAGCTACTGTTGGACCCCGGCGCGCCATTTCTCGAATTATCATCGCTGGCGGCGTGGGGCATGTACAACGACGAGTCGCCGGCCGGTTCGGGAATCAATGGCATCGGCGTCATCAGTGGCGTTGAGTGCATGGTGAACGCCAACGACGCCACCGCCAAGGGAGGCGCGAGCTATCCTGTCTCCGTCAAGAAAGCGCTGCGAGCGCAGGAGATCGCCGCCACCAACCACCTCCCCTGCGTCTATCTCGTCGAGTCCGCCGGGGCAAACCTGCTCTATCAGGCGGAGTTCTTTGCGGATGTAGGCGGGCGCACCTTCGCGAACGAGGCGCGCATGTCGGCGGCGGGCATCCCCCAGATCGCGCTCGTCTTCGGCAACTCCACGGCGGGCGGGGCCTACGTGCCGGGCCTCTCGGACTACACGGTGATGGTCAAGCGGCAAGCGAAGGTTTTTCTCGGCGGCCCGCCACTGGTAAAGATGGCCACCGGCGAGGAAGTGGACGACGAATCGCTGGGCGGCGCGGAGATGCACACGCGCGTCTCGGGCCTGGGCGATTACCTGGCTGAGGATGACGCCGACGCCATCCGCATCGGGCGCGAGATCGTCGGGCGGCTGAACTGGCGCAAGCAGGTGCGGGCGGCGCTGGCCACGCCGGAGGAGCCGCTCTACGACCCGGATGAGCTCCTTGGTATCGTCCCGGACGACCCACGCAAGCCGTTTGAGATGCGCGAGGTCATCACGCGGCTGGTGGACGGCTCACGCTTCGAGGAGTTCAAGCGCGACTTCGGACCGACGCTCGTCTGCGGTCACGCGCATCTCGGTGGCTTCCCGGTCGGCATCCTCGGCAACAACGGCGTGCTCTTCTCCGATTCAGCGATGAAGGCGGCGCAGTTTATCCAGCTCTGCAACCAGTCGCGCACGCCATTGCTTTATCTCCAAAACATCACCGGCTTCATGGTAGGGCGTAAATACGAGGAAGAAGGCATCATCAAGCACGGCGCGAAGATGGTCAACGCCGTCGCCAACTCGACGGTCCCGCAGTTCACGGTCATCGTCGGGGGCAGCTACGGCGCCGGTAACTACGGCATGTGTGGTCGCGCCTACGATCCACGTCTGCTCTTCACCTGGCCCAACAGCCGCATCGCCGTGATGGGCGCGGAGCAGGCCGCCGGGGTACTCGCCATTGTGCAGGAGGACGCGGCGCGGGCGCGGGGCATGGAGCCGGACGCGGCGCGTATCGAGATGGCCCGTGTGATGGTCAAGCAGAAGTTCGATGAGGAGGCGTCGCCCTACTACGCGACCGCACGGCTCTGGGACGACGGCATCCTCGACCCGCGTGAGACGCGCCAGGCGCTGATCGTCGGTCTCTCCATGTCGTACAACCGCGACTGGGTGAGCGAAGGCGCGCCCCGTTACGGCGTGTTTCGGATGTGAGGGGAACCACCATGACCGAGCGCGCAGGCTGGCGCGGCCGCTACTATGAGGATTTCGCCGTGGGCGATGTCTACCAGCACCCGTTGGGGCGGACCGTGACTACAACGGACAATCTCTGGTTCACCCTGCTCACCCAGAACACCAATCCGCTGCACGTGGACCACCACTACGCGGCGCAGACCGAGTTCGGCAAGCCGCTGGTGGATTCGACGTTCACGCTGGCGCTGGTGACGGGCCAGAGCGTCAGCGACGTTTCGCAGAACGCCTTCGCCAACCTCGGCTGGGATGAGGTGCGACTGCCGCATCCAGTCTTTGAGGGCGACACGATCTATTCGCAGTCTGAGGTGCTGGAGGCGCGAGAATCCCGCTCGCGTCCAGACGTTGGGATCATCACGGTGCGCACCACCGGCTACAACCAGCGGGGTGAGCCTGTCATCACCTTCAAGCGCGCGATCATGGTTTACAAACGGGGGCGCGCCCCGGAGATTCCGCGCATGCGGCCAGAGGCGACCAGTTGAGCGAGAGGAGCGCGATCGTGTCAGAGTTCACGTCCGAGCATGAGATGTTCCGGCAGAGCATCCGTAGGTTCGTCGAGCAGGAGATCAACCCGCACGCCGACGAGTGGGAGGAGGCGGGCATCTTCCCCGCGCACGACCTCTTCAAGAAGATGGGCGATCTCGGCTTCCTCGGCCTCACCTACCCAGAGGAGTATGGCGGCCTCGGGTTGGACTTCTGGTACACCGTCATCCTCTGCGAGGAGCTTGGCCGCGCGGACTGTTCCGGCGTGCCGATGGGCATCACGGTCCATACGGATATGTGTACTCCCGCGCTGGCGCACTACGGCTCAGACGACCTGAAGCGTCGGTTTCTGGAGCCGGCCATTCGCGGCGACATGGTTGGCTGCATCGGCGTCACCGAGCCGGACGCCGGTTCCGATGTCGCCAGTATCCGCACGCGCGCCGTCTCCGATGGCGACGACTGGGTAATCACCGGGCGCAAGCTCTACATCACCAACGGAACGCAGGCGGACTGGGTCTGCCTGCTGGCGCGCACGAGCGACGAGGGCGGCTATCGCGGTATGTCGCTCATTATGGTGCCGACCAACACGCCCGGATTCAGCGTCAGCCGCAAGCTGCGCAAGCTGGGCAACCACTCCAGCGACACGGCGGAACTCGTGCTGGACGGCGTGCGCGTGCCGAAGACCAACACCATCGGGCCGGAGGGCATGGGCTTCATGCTCCAGATGCAGCAGTTCCAGCGCGAGCGGCTCGTCGGCGCGATCACCTCCTACGCCGGCATGGAGCGGACGGTGCGTGACACCATCGCGTACTGCCAGCAGCGGCAGACGTTCGGGCAGCCGCTCATCGCCAATCAGGTGATCCACTTCCGGCTGGTCGAGTTGCTGACCGAGATCGAGATGCTCCGCGAATACTGCTATAGCGCCGTCCGCAAGATGGTCGCGGGCGACGACATCACCCGCGAAGCCTCGATGGCCAAGCTCAAGGCGGGCCGGCTGGGGCGCGAAGTCGCCGACTCGTGCCTGCAGTACTACGGCGGCATGGGCTACATGGAGGAGACGCGCATCTCGCGGGTGTTCCGCGACTCGCGACTGCTCTCGATTGGCGGCGGCGCCGACGAAATTATGATCGGGATCATCGCCAAGCTCGAAGGCATCCTGCCGGGCAAGGCGAAGAAGCGGATGGATTAGGAGTGTCAGACCTCACCCCCTGACCCCCTCCGCTACGCTCTGGCGCCGACTCCGCAACGCCGGGCGTTGCTTCTCGGACCTGGCGGTCCTCGCGTCGGCGTGTCCCGCGAGGAGAGGGGGAACTCGGCCCGACGGCGTGCACGTTCCAGTGGACTTTCCCTCGGACGAGCGATACTTGCCGGTACGCCACGTCGTTGGCTCCCCTCTCCCACAGGGAGAGGGGCTGGGGGTGAGGTCCTCTCCAGCGTGAAGAGGTAGAAAGAGTCACAAAACATGCTGCGGATCGGCTCAGGCGAAGGCTTTTACGGCGACGACGTGACACGCGCGCTGCCCATGATCGTGGGCGGCCACGTGGATGTCGTCTGCTTCGAGGCGCTCTCCGAGCTGACGCTGGCCATCCTGCGCCGCGACCAGATGCGCGACCCGGCGCGCGGCTACACCCGCGATATCGAGGTGATCGCCGAACGCATCCTGCCCCTCGCTTTCGAGCGGCGCATCCCGCTCATTACGAACGGCGGCGGGCTGAATCCGGCCGGAGCCGCAGAGGTGGTGCGGGCGGCTGCCGAACGGCGCGGCCTCACGGGGCTGCGCATCGGCGTCGTCACGGGGGATGACCTGCTGCCGCGCCTGGGCGA
>DATEGV010000106.1:0-11198 GCA_035279925.1 Ktedonobacterales bacterium
CGGCGATCTGAGCGGCGGTCAGCGGCTCGCGGGCGGCTCCCAGCGCCGCCAGGACGCGCTTGCGTGGGCCGGTGGCCTTGTAGCCAGCGGCGCAGACTCGTTCGATCATTGGGGGTGTGGCTCCTGTCCGCTAATTGAGAACGTTCTCAATTATAACGTATCGGGTGTTCGGACGCAAGGGGGTTTCGGGACGGGTATGCGTGTCTCGATAATTCTGGAAGACGAGGCAATATGACGATTCGAGCGGTGGTTTTTGATATCGGCGGCATCCTTGAAGTCATCCCAGAGGGCGGCGACCCCACCCGCCGGTTTCCTGCGTTGATCGCGCGTTGGGAGCAGCGCCTCGGAATGCCGCCGGGCGAGCTGGCCAGCCAGATCAACGCGATGAGCGCGCGGTTGCTGGCCGCCGGCAAGGATGGCGGTCTCGGCACGTGCTCGGAGGCGGAGTGGTGTGACGCGCTGCGGCTGGCCACCGCCTGGGATCAGCGGCAAGTAGACGCTTTCATGCGCGACTTCTGGGACGTCTATTGTGGCGACCTAAATACGGAGCTTGCCGCCTATCTCGCCGGCCTGCGCCCACGCTACCGAACGGCGCTTCTGAGCAACAGCTTCGTCGGCGCGCGCCGTGAAGAGGAGGAACGCTTTCACTTCAGCGCGATCGCGGATCCCATCATCTACTCGCATGAGGAGGGTATCGAGAAACCTGACCCGCGCATCTATGCGTTGACCTGCGAGCGGCTGGCGTGCAAACCCGATGAGATCGTCTTCCTCGACGACGCGGAGGCCAATGTCACCGCCGCGCGCGAATTCGGCATCCACGCGATCCTGTTTCGCGACAACGCGCAGGCGATGGCGGCAATCAACGAACGCGCTCGATCGGGGTGATTGGAGCGGCGCGCAGTGGGCTGCTGGTGGCGCTGGACGAGTGGCTGCGCGCGCAGCTTGCGGAGGGTCCGGTGGCGGGCAGAGAGATCGAGCGGCGAGGTACCTTGGTGGGCTGGACACCCAAGCAATTGCGGGTCGCACGTGAACGTGTGGGGGTGGATACACAGCGCGTCGGATTCGCGCCGGGCGCTACCTACGTGTGGACGTTGCCTCAGAACCACCCGCCCGCGCCGTGTATGCCCACCAACACCGTGGTGGCCCTTTCTCAATTAAGGGCAAATACGAGAGAAGAGGGCAAATACGACGACATTGACACACCGTGCGTGCCCTCTGCCACCGTAGTTGCCCTTCCTGTGAAAAGGGCAAGCACGACAGACGAGGGCAAATACGGCACAGCCATCCCCCCCTGCCCCGAAACGCTCCACGGCGCGCACGCGTATGCGCTGCAACGCGACGCGAAGGGCCGGCGCGCGTGCGTCCGCTGCCACGCCATCGAGGGGACGGACGGCGAACGACTGGAGGCGAGGGGGATGGAGGACGTGACAACACACCAGAAAGGAGCAGACCGCCATACCATCACGCGCAGAAAAGGACAACCCAGGCCGGGACGCCGCTCACCAAGCTCCCCCTCTCCTCGCGGGAGAGGGGGCCGGGGGGGTGAGGTCCGGTCCGCGTGCGACACCATGACCAGCCGACGATGTATCGTCTGTACCAGGAGACGCGACACGCGGGTGAGACCGCCCGTCAGGTACACCCACCGCCACAAACCATGCGACACGACGAAGGGGAGCAGGCGATATGACCGAATCACGCCAACCGGCGGCGAACGACGAGGTGCTCGTGCGGAGGGCGCGGCCGGATGACCGGGAAGCGGTGCTGGCCTTCTGCGCGCAGACGTGGTCCGAGGGCGACTATATCGAATCGGTCTGGGATGACTGGATGGCCGACGAGCGCGGCGCGTTTCTCGTGGCGGAGTCGGGTGGTCGCCCGGTGGGCATCGTACACATGCGCATGATCGCCGAGGACGAAGCGTGGCTGGAAGGGATGCGCGTGGACCCCGCGTTGCGCCGTCAAGGGGCAGGGCGCGTACTCGTCTCGCGGGCGCTGGTGGCGGCGCGGGAAGCGGGCGCCTCGGTCGCTCGGCTCTTCACGTCCGCCTCGAACATCGCCTCGCAGCGACTGGTGGCACAATTCGGCTTCACCCGCGTCGCCGAGGTGGTCCAGTACGACGCGAGCGCGGCGAGCGCCGATGTTCAGGGTCCTGGCCAGGACGACACGGTACCGGCGGGCGCGCGATTGACCGCGCCTGGTGTCGCGGCGTTCGAGCGCGTCTGGGCGTGGCTGGAGCAGTCCACGCTCTCACCCTTCAACGGCGGCCTCGAATTTCTGGGATGGGCCGCGCGCGGACTGACGGAGCCGGCGCTACGCGAGTACCTGGCCGCCGGCAACGTCTGGCTGCTGGAGGAATGGGACACGATCCAGGCGCTGGCGGTGGCCGTCGTCGGGGAGCCGCGTCACGACGGGGGGCGACGCCTGGATGTGCGCTATATTGACGGCCTCTCCGAAGCCATTGGTCGGCTCGCGCTGGCCCTGCGCCAACTCGCCTCACAGCGCGAAGCCGCGTCGGTCCAGCTCTGGCTGCCGGACCTGCTGATCCTGGTGGACGCGATGAACGCGGCAGGCTACACCCGCGACGAGGACGGCGCGATGTGGGTCTACGCGCGGGAGTTGTAGCGCGACGCGGGCAACCGGCTTCAGGGTAAAACCGTCTGGCTCCACGTCCCCTGCTGGTAATGCAGGAACATCCCTTGCTCCGCTTCATTAGTCAACCCCGGTGGGCAGCCTTCCTGATAGAGGTTATCGCCGACGCCCCACACCTCGCCGGGCGCGCCAGACGCCATAGCGAGCGGGCGAGCGCCAGTGTAGGGCCAGGGAACGGTGGTCCATTTGCCCGCCGAGTACTGCGCGATGGCAGACTTTGACTGCCAGCCATTCTCCTGGCTACCGACCACCCACGTGACACCTGGAGCAATCGAAAACGCCTCACCGCCGAGGCGAATGTTGTGGCCGCCCCATGAACCGGGTAGGCCGACCGCGGCCCAATGTGCGCCGTCATAATGAAGGAGCGTGTCCGAACCGTCGCCGCCATCGAACGCCCAGCCATCGGTCGGCGACAGCATCGTGAAGCGCTCCGTCACACCCGAGAACGTCTTCGGCCAGCGGCTCCACGCGCCGTTGGTATAGTGCTCGAAGAAGGTCGTCTGGCCCTGTTGTGTGTAATCTGTGCCGACGATCCACGCCTCATCGGCGGAGACGGCAGACAGCGCGAACAGTTCTGATGTGTCGGGTAAATGCGGCCCGGCAATCGGGGTCCATACTCCTTGCTCGAAGCGCAGAATCGTTGACACCGAACCTCTGCTTACAGTACTGCTCGCGCCGCTCGACCCATTCCCCCATGCGAACATCCATCCCGCATCCGGACCGAACATCTGAACGCTGTCAAAGAGGATACCGCCACTTTGAAGAACCGCATCCAGCGTCGGAATGTCCACGGGCCGCCACTGACCGCCCGTGTAATGGAGCGCCACCGTCAGGCCGCTTACTCCTCCTTCATCCGGCCTCGTCATAACCCACCCGTCCGTGGGTGAGTCCATCGAGACGCTCGCGAGCGGCGTGTTGGGATAGGTCTGCGGGAGTCTCTGCCACACGCCGCCCGTAAGGTGATAGATGAGGCCGTCCGACTCCTGGTACTGCGAGTTCGTGGTGGCTCCCACTGCCCACCCCTCGTCCGGCGCCACCATCGCCACGTCGTCGAGCGCGACATTGTCGGCGGGCGGCCGCCACTGGGTGGCGTAATCGCACGGAGTCGCCGCTGCCAACGGAGAAGGCAACCCGCACGACGGCAGCGCCATGAGCACAGCTAGGAAGCCGAGCGCGGGCAATACGCGCAACCGGTGTCGCGCCTGGACTCCATGACGTGTCGCGCCGTGCCTGACACCCTGCATGATAGCCTCCTGTTCTGGCAGCCGCCCGCTGTTGGGGAGCGCCAGTCAGGGTTCGCGGCCGCTCCCAAACGCTGCTCGCAAGTCTATCATGCGATTCTGGATGTGGCAATCGGCCGGTCAGATTACGCCAGCCCGTACACCTCCGCGAACTTGCCGTTGAGATACTCTGCGAAGTACGCCGGATTCGGCGGCTCGCCCGTCACCCGCTCGATGAGCTGCGGCGGCGTATAGACTGCGCCTACCACATACATCCGCTCCTGGAGCCAGCGCAGGATGAAGGACGTGTCGCCGCCCGCCAGTCGCGCGTCGAAGTCCGGGAAGGCCCGGCGCAGCGCGGCGTAGATCTGCGCGGCGTAGAGGTTGCCCAGCGTGTAGGTCGGGAAGTAGCCGAAGCCGCTGGTCCAGTGGATATCTTGCAGCACCCCCTCCGCGTCGCGTTCCGGGGTGACGCCCAGGTACTCGTTGTACTTCGCGTTCCACATCCCCGGCAGCGACTCGATCGCCACGTCGCCGTTGACCAGCGCCTTCTCCATCTCGAAGCGGATGATGATGTGCAGGTTGTACGTCACCTCGTCCGCCTCGATGCGGATCAGGCTCGGCTGCACCTTATTCAGCGCGCGAGCAAAGGTCGCGGCGTCCACCCGCGCGAACTGCTCCGGGAAGACGTCCTTGACCAGCGGGAACTGCCCCTGCCAGAAGGCCGGCGAGCGCCCAATCGCGTTCTCCCATAGCCGCGACTGCGACTCGTGCGCGCCCAGCGACGCGCCTCCCGCCACCGGCGTGCGGGCCAGCGTGGGCGCGCTACCCTGCTCGTAGAGCGCGTGGCCGCCCTCGTGGATCGCGGCCATCACCGCCGCTGGCATGTAGTGGGCGTCGGGATGGATCGTCACGCGCACATCGAACGGGGAACCGAAGCTCGTGGTGAAGGGATGCGGCGATTGCGCGACGCCGCCGCGCGCGAAGTCGTACCCCATGCCGCGCAGCACCTTCTCCGCGAGCGCCACCTGCTTGTCAATCGGGTAATCGCTCTGCATGAAGCTGTTGTCTATCGTGCGCCCGCTTGCCTGGATGCGCTTGAGCAGCGTGATGCTCGTGTCGCGCACCGGCCCGAAGAGCGCGTCCACCTGACTCGCGCGCAGGTCCGGCTCGTAGACGTCCAGCAGGGCGTCATAGCGCGTCTCCGCGAAGCCATAGCGGTCCGCCACCTCGCGTTGCAGGGCGACCGTCCGGCTGAGCCACGGCGCGAACGCGGCGAAGTCGCTCTGCTCGCGGGCGCGTCGCCACGCCTCGAACGCCCCCGCCTCCACTCGCGCCATCTCCTCGACCAGGCCGCGCGGCAGCTTCGTGGCGTGCTCGTATGAACGCTTCGTCTCGCGCAGCAGCCCGCGATCCGCGTCGGTGAAGGGCGCCACGGCGACCGGCTCCTCAAGCTCCGCGACCAGCGCGCCGATGCGTGGGTTGGTCATGCGGTCGTGCATCACTCCTTGCAGCGTCGCGAGCTGCTGCCCGCGAATCTCGCCGGCGCCATCGGGTAGGGCCGTGTTCTGGTCCCAGCTGGCCAGGGAGCCGAGCGCGCCAAGATCCGCGATCTCGCGCATCAACCCGAGCAGCTCGCCGATCCGTGGATCGCTTTCGGTAAACGCTATGCCGTTCTCGTCGGTGGGCGAATTGGCCATTTCATTCTCCTCGTCCTCGTCGTCCCGCGTATCTCTGCTGAGTGGCGCGGCCTCTCGGTCCGCATGCGCGCCTTAGAGACGATAGCATGCCATTACGGGCGTCGTCATGCCGAATGCGTCGGAGCAGGCATGCGGGCGCTCGCTTCCGACTCCCCTCTCCTTGCGGGAGAGGGGGCTAGGGGGTGAGGTCTACTCACCTACCGCGCGGCGATGCCGTCCAGCACTAGCTCCGTGGAGGCGACCACCTGATGATGCCAGTTCTCGGTCTGGGGGTCCACCACCAGCAGGAGATTCAGCCCTTCGAAGAGCGCGCAGATCGTATACGCGGTCTCCTGGGGGTTGACGGAGCGAAACTCCCCCTGCTCGATGCCGCGCTGAATCAGAATTGCCAGGACATCCTTGAACTGGGTGAAGTATTCGCGAAGCTGCAGGCGTACGGCTCTGTTCCGTCCGGCTACCGCATAGAATTCATAGGCGAGCGGCGACACCCGGCTCAGTCGTTCAGCTTCGCGCGCGACAACGCGGGCGTAGCTCACTATTTGGTCGCGCACGACACCATCGCTGTCCTGCAGCGTGCGCAGCGACTTCATGGCGCTCGAAAAGAAGAACCGCAGGATCGCCCCGATGATGGCGTCCTTGCTCTTGTAGTAGAGATACAGCGCGCCTTTGCTGAGGCCGGCCTCTTCGGCGATGTCATCCATGCGCGCGGCATGAAAGCCCCGTCGCGAAAAGACCGCCATCGCGGCGTCGAGAATCTGGCTCCGGCGTTCCCCACTCACATCCGGTCGTGGCATGTCGTCCCTCCAGGTAGCGTCCATCGTATCGTACCCTGGGAACCACCCGGACCGCTAGTGTCGGCTGTGTAACCACCTTGGGCCCCGCTCCGAGGCGGAGACAGGGGGAATCTCGCGGCACGGTTTGGGACACGGTTCACGCAGAGTCAAAGGGAGTGTGTTCAGAAAGCACCCGGTGTGACTCTGTGTGACTCTGTGTGACTCTGTGTGACTCTGCGTGACTCTGTGTGACTCTGTGTCACCTCCCTCTCACTCTGCGTGAACCGTCTCTCGCCCCCTGCCTGAACCGCGCCTCACCCTCTGAGTTGGCCGCGCGGCCGCGTGCGCCACCAGAAGACGCTCAGCCCCGCAAGCGCGAAGCCCACGACCCAGGCCAACGCGATGAGCGTCGCCACACCGGGAACCGTGGAGGTGAAGCCGCCGGCCACACCGATCTGCATCGAACCATAGGAAGGGAAGACGCGAAGGATGGGCTTGTTCGCCACGGGATTCGCCACGGGGTTCTGTAGAAAGGTGTCCATCAGGCTCACCATGATGATCACGAAGAATCCCGCCAGCTCACTCGTCACCAGCACGCCCAAAAACAAGCCCAGCGTGCCATAGGCCAGCGCCGCGAAGAAGAATCCCAGCCATACCACCACGAACGACTCCGGCCGCCAGAACGCCAGCATTACGAGGTCCGCGTAGAGTGCGATGGCGGCGCTCGCGATGACAAGCGCGATCAGCTTCGCGCATACCAGCGTGAGCTGAGGGTACCCCGCGAGCGTGAGGCGCCGATCGAAGCGGCTCCCCCGGCGGGTGGCGGAGTAGATCAGAAAACCGACGATCAGCGTGATGGCGTTGTAGCCCGCCGTCAACACGGTGATGTCGCGCCCGTTGACCTGGAGGAACGCGCCCGTGGCGTTGAGTTGGAACGCGACCGGCGCCGTCGTCACCAGCAACGCCAGCAGCCCGTACCAGAGCGGCACGAACACCACCAGCAACCCAAACGCCATGCGATTGCGCGCCAGTTCGATGAGCGCGTAGCGTGTCGCCGTGCGCAGACGCGACTCGTGTCTATCTCGGGATGGGTCGCTCGTCGTAGCGAGCGTTTGAGAGGCGCCAGCGGGCGCCGGTGTCACCGAACCCATGATGTATTCCTCCTTCGCGCTCAGGCGGCCGTGGTCGCGGTCACCACGCCATCTGCCAGGTGGTAGAGCTGGTCAAACCGCTTCTGATCGAAGAACAGGTGCGAGATGACTATCACGGCGCAGCCGCGAGCGCGCAGATCGTCGGCAAGCTCCCAGAAGCGCAGGTACGTCTCCCAATCGAAGCCCTGATACGGCTCGTCAAGCAGCAGCACGCGCGGGTCATGCATCACGGCCAGGGTCAGATTGAGTTTCTGCTTCGTGCCTCCGCTCAGGGTCTCGACGCGCGCGTCGGCGTACCGCTCAAAGCGCAGGAGCGCCATCACCTCCTCAGCACGGCGCAGGTTGTGTAGCTGGTAGGCGGCGCGAAAGTAATCGAGGTGTTGGCGCACGGTCAGCGCGTCGTTGAGAATCACCTCCTGCGGGCAGTAGCCCAGCGCGCCGTCGCGGACCACATGGCCGCCGGAGGGAGCCAGCTCGCCGGCCAGGATCTTCAGCAAGGTAGACTTGCCGGCTCCGTTCTCGCCGACGACGCCAACAAGCGTGCCGGCCGGGACGGCGAACGTCACATCGCGCAGCACGACGTGGCGGCGGTAGGATTTCGCGATGGCTTCGGCGCGCAGCACGGACGTGGCCATATATCCTCCTAAAGATGCGAGGTCGCGACAATTCATAACTGACCGGTCAGTCACTTTCAAGTGTACCTGGGCGAAGGGGGTCTGTCAAGGTCTATCGCGGCGTGATGTGATATAGCCGACCGGCGTCGGTGGCACGTCCTCTGCGCTTCTCACGGTCACAGGAATGTTCTCGCCCTCAAGGATTGTTCTCGCCTCCCAAGGAGTCCGCGCCACATGCTCATCACACCCGCCCCGCGCCAGCAACCGCCTGACGCCACACGCCCCAACGACCAACGACTCTCCACCTCAGCGCAGCGCCTCGCCGGATCAGGCCAGGTCCCTTTACGGACAGGCAAGCAACGGTCTATCCGCGTCACGCTCGCCGGCCTCGCCACGCTGGCCGCGCTCTGTCTCGTCCTCGCCGGCTGCAATGGATCCTCATCGCCCAAAGCCAGGGCCTCGTCCACAGTCGCCGTGCCCGCAAGCGCGTCCGACCTGGAGCAGACGGTGGTGAGCGTCATCGCCAACGTGCAGCCCTCCGTCGTCGAGGTCGTCAGCCAGGGCGGCCAGGGCGAAGCGATCGGCTCCGGCGAGATCCTCTCGAAGGACGGCTACATCGTCACCAACGATCATGTCGTAGACGGCTTCTCGACATTCCACGTCGTCCTCTCCACGGGCCAGCAATTGCCGGCGCAGCTCGTCGGCAAGTCGCCACAGGATGACCTGGCTGTCGTGAAGGTCTCCGGCCCCAATCTGCACGCCATCACCGTCGGCGACTCGGCCAAGGCGCGGGTCGGCCAGTTCGCCGTCGCCTTAGGCAGCCCGCTCGGCCTCGCGGAGTCCGCGACGTTCGGCATCGTGAGCGCGCTCAACCGCACCGCCAGCGAGGCGCCCAACGGTCCCGCCGGGACGCTCACCGGCCTGATCCAGACGAGCGCGCCAATCAACCCCGGCAACAGTGGCGGCGCGCTAGTGAATCTGCAAGGCCAGCTCATCGGCATCCCGACGCTCGGCGCGGTGGACCCCAACACCGGCTCCGGCGCCAACGGCATCGGTTTCGCCATTCCCTCGAATCGCATGACGTACGTGACGCAGCAGCTCATCGCCCACGGCCATCTCGTCAGTTCGGGCCAGGGGTTCCTGGGCATCAGCGGGCAGGACGTCACGCCACAACTGGCGGCGGCCTACAATCTACCGGCGCAGAGCGGCGTCATCGTCAGCGGCTTCGCCAACGACGCCACCGGCAGTAGTCCCGCGCAGGCGGCGGGCATCAAGACGGGCGACATCATCACGGCGGTCAACGGCCAGGCTGTGGCGAACAACGGCGATCTCTCCGCCGCCCTCATCAGTCAGGCGCCCGGCACGCAGGTGACGGTGACGGTGCAGCGCGGCTCCAGCCAGCAGCAGATCAAGGTGAAGCTGGGCGAGCGCCCACCCAACGGGTAGAGCGGCGTGTTGGTGTGCTATACTGCGGCCAGCAGCACCCCCACCGGCGGGCGGCGCGCGTCTGCGTGGATGCGGACGATCCAGCGTCGTGGTCTTCGCCGCCAGTGATAAGCGAGGTGAGAGTATATGCCAACACGCATCATCATCGCGGAAGACGATACCCTGATCCGCATTGATTTGAAAGAGGAGCTCCAGCGCCAGGGCTACCTCGTCGTCGGCGAGGTCGGCGATGGAGAGAGCGCGGTGAATCTGACGCGCGAGCTGCGGCCGGACCTGGTCGTGATGGACATCAAGATGCTGCCGGAGATGGACGGCATCAGCGCCGCGGAGATCCTGACCCGCGAGAAACTGGCGCCGGTCGTCTTGATGACCGCGTATAGTGACGAGGAGTTGATCCAGCGCGCTCGCGAAGCCGGTGTGATCCACTACGTTACCAAGCCCTGGCGCTCCAGCGACCTCAAGCCGGCCATCGAGATCGCGCTGAGTCGCTTCAAGGAGTTCCGCGCCATCGAGTCGAAGGCGAAGGACCTGGAAGACAGTCTCGCCACACGCAAAGTGGTCGAGAAGGCCAAGGGCGTCCTCATGGAACAGTACAAGATCAGCGAGCAGGACGCCTTCCGCCGCATCCAGAAGGCGAGCATGAACAACCGCAAGTCCATGAAGGAGGTTGCGGAGGCGATCCTGCTGGCGGAAGAGTTGCACGGTGTCCATGAATAATCCAGCCGCGCGGGCCGACGCGGGGCCGGGGGTCACGGTGGTCGGCGTCCGGTTCCGGCCCGCCGGACGCATCTATTACTACCATCCAGGCGGCCACACTCTCAAGACGGGCCAGTGGGTGATCGTCGAGAGCGCAAAGGGTGTCGAGTGCGGCCGCGTGGTCATCGCGCCAAAGCAGGTGGCCGCGTCTGAGGTCAGCGGCGACGGCCTCAAGCCGGTGCAGCGCGTCGCCTCGGAGGATGACTTACGACAGATGCTGTCGTTCAAGTCCAAGGAGAAGGACGCGCTGCGCCGCTGCTCGGAGCGCGTCGCCTCGCACGATCTGCCGATGAAGCTCGCCGAGGCCGAATTCACCTACGACGGCAGCCGCCTGACCTTCTACTTCACGGCGGAGGAGCGCGTGGATTTCCGCGTGCTCGTGCGTGACCTCGCCTCGCTCTTCCACACGCGCATCGAGCTGCGCCAGATCGGCGCGCGCGACCACGCGAAGCTGCTGGGCGGCGTCGGCGTCTGCGGCAAGACACTCTGTTGCAGCTCCTGGCTGACGGAGTTCAACGTCGTCTCGATCAAGATGGCCAAGGAGCAGGGCCTGCCGTTGAACACGGCGAAGATCTCCGGCGTCTGTGGGCGGCTGATGTGCTGCCTGGCCTACGAAAATGATGACTACATCGCGGCCAAGCAGGAGATGCCGGTCTATGGCGAGGTCGTCGTCACGGCCAGCGGCGCGGGCCGCGTCACTGGCATCAGCGTCCCGAAGGAGTCGGTCGAGGTGACGCTGGAGAGCGGCGCGACGATCACCGTGCCGGTCCGCGAGCTGCCCGGCTACGAGCCAGAGCAGGCCCCCCCGCGCCACCAGGAAGGCGAGGGCTGTGGGAAGCCAGGGTGCGGTCGCGGCAAGCATCGCCGGCCGGCTGGGGAGACGCGGGTGTAG
>DATEGV010000107.1:0-5966 GCA_035279925.1 Ktedonobacterales bacterium
ATGATCGCGCGGGCGTGAGTAAAGTCGCTGTCTCATAGCGTCTCCGGTGAAGCCTGCCTTCATGGCGGGTAGTCTCCACAGCCCCTCGTTCTCCCTGTCCCCGTACAGTCGTTCCCTCATGAAGTTCTCTCAGCCTCCCTACTGGGTAGTGGGAGCGGTCCCGCGTTCCCATTGGTATCTGTACGACATCCCCTCACAGTGCGTCACGACAGGTCTGCCCAACCCGACATATCGCTCGACGGTCCAGCAAACGGTCAGGGTGGGTGGCGAGTTTCGCTCCTTATGTGTTCAGAAGAGGTGATGCGCATGACTCCACGACTCGACGGCGCCATTGACGGCTTTCGCGCCGATTTTCACGGAACGGTGATCACTCCAGGCGATCCGGGGTACGACGACGCGCGCTCGCTCTGGAATGGCGCAATCAACCGGCGGCCAGCGCTGATCGCTCAGTGCGCGAGCGCGGAAGACGTTGCCACGGCCATCCAATTTGCCCGGCGGCAGGAACTCGAGATCGCGGTGCGCGGTGGAGGCCACAACTTCGCTGGGCTCTCCATCTGCGACGGTGGGATGATGATTAGCCTGACTGGTATGCGACAGGTGACGGTTGATCCCTCGGCGCGTCGCGCGGTCTGCGGGGGCGGAGCCACCTGGGCCGACCTGGACGCCGCCAGCCAGGCCCACGGCCTCGCCGTGACCGGCGGCTTCGTCAGCCACACTGGTGTCGGCGGACTCACGCTCGGCGGCGGGATTGGCTGGTTGACCCGCAAGCTTGGCCTGAGCTGCGATAATCTCCTCGCGGCTGAGGTGGTCACGGCCAACGGACAGATACTACGCGCGTCGGCTAATGAGAACGTGGACCTGTTCTGGGCGCTGCGGGGTGGCGGCGGTAACTTCGGCGTGGTCACGTCGTTCGAGTTTCAGCTTCACACGGTCGGTCCGCTCGTGAACCTCGGCCTGTTCTTCTGGGGAGTTGACCAGGGCGCCGAAGCCCTGCGCTTCAGTCGTGATGTCATCGCGACGCTGCCGGCGGAGGTCGGGATATTGATCGCCGGCCTGAGCGCCCCGCCCGCGCCCTTCGTGCCGGAACAATACCACCTGGCTCCCGGCTATGCGCTCGCGCTTGCCAGCTTCGGCTCGCCCGAGGAGCATGAGCGCCTGGCGCAGCCGATCCGCGCGGCGCTACCCCCACTCTTCGAGTTGGTGACGCCGATCCCCTATACCCAGTTGCAGCAGATGTTCGACGAAGGCAACCCGTGGGGCATCCTGGCGTACGAGAAGTCGCTCTCACTCGATGATCTCAGCGACGACGCCATCGCGGTCATCTGCGAGCATTTCCCGCGCAAACTCTCGCCACTGTCATTCATGCCGATCTTCGTCCTAGACGGAGCGTACGGCCAGGTTGGCGAGGACGCCACCGCGTTCAGCGGCAGCCGGGCGTCGCGCTTTCTCGCCAATATCGCGGCGGTCTGCCCGACTCCGGAGATGCTGGAGGCTGATCGCGCCTGGGTGCGCGCACTCTGGGACGCGCTACAGCCGTTCGCCAGCGGAGCGCGCAACTACGTCAACTTTATGGCTTCGGACGAAGAGGACCGCGTGCGGCTTGCCTACGGCGCGGACAAATATGAGCGGTTGGCGCGGGTCAAAGCGGAGTACGATCCCGACAACATCTTCCATCGGAACATGAACATCGCGCCAGCGTTGGCGCCGGCGCAGGTCATGTCACAGCGCCGCGACACGCAGCCGGGCTGATCGTCGCCCAACACACTGGCGAGCTCCTCTAGCTCCCCCTTCCCACATCGGGATGGGGGATGAGGACGGCGCTTACGCCAAGGACCGAAGCGGAATGTGTTCTCACTCGCCGGGCGCGGCGCCCTCGACCCGTGGCGTCGTGTCGTCCGGCGTGGCGGCGGGAGTGGTCGTGGTGGTCGTGGTGGTCGTGCTTGCGGTGAGGGGCTGCGGCGCATAGGGCGGCTGCGCGAGCACCGGCGAGACCGCCGGCACGATGTTCAGGAGGGCCAGCACGCGCCGCGATTGCAGCGACCGCGCGCCCAGCCCGCCCAGACCCGCCCCGAAGAGCACGAAGAAGAAGTCGAACGCTAGCCGCACCGCGAGAACCTGTCCTACATTGGTCTGTGTGTTCGGCGCGCCGGTCTGGCTGGCCGGGAACGCGAAAACCAGCGCCGTGTAGGCCAGGGAGAAGAGCAGCATCACCAGTCCACCCGCCAGCACGGAGCCGATGCGATCCTGCGTCACTGTCTGCGCGTCCAGGACGGGTGTGGCCCCGCCGGCGTCCTCCGTCCGGCGCGCGGTGATGTCCTTGGCCACACGCAGCCCCGCGAAGTACGCCAGCCCGAACGAGACGCCCAGCGCCACGTAGACCAGCAGGCCGCGTAAGAAGATCGAGACCACGACGGCGTTCGCCGTGGTCGTTTTGGGCTCCGGCGCCACCACATTCGGCAACTCCAGCCCCAACACGCCCAACACCGCCGCGACGATCCCAAGCGCGAGGCCCCAGAACAGACTCGCCTGTCGTAGTGTTCTTCCGCTCATGCCGTCGTCTGTTCCCCTCGTGGACTAGCGATCCGCGTCTACGATCATCGGACTGCGGATAATTGGCGACTTGTTGGTCCGCGTGGATACAGGCGGAGCCGGCCGCGCGCCGGCCATGCGCTGTGGCGGCTGCTGCGCGCCGTCGTCGCCTTCGAGGTATAGCAAGCTGGTGCGTAGCGCGTCGAGGTCACGCAGAAAGCATGCCACTGAGCTCGCCGCCGAGCCTTTTGCCTGCGAGTTGTCGAAGCGGCGGGCCATCGCGTCGCCATTCCCCTGGTCGTCATCGGCGTTGTAGGCGTCGCGGTAGATCTCCTCCCAGCCGTTCCAGCGCCCGCGCAGGGGCTTCCAGCCGAGCTGGCTGTCGCTGACCGCGCGCCACTTCTCCTCGGTGAAGCCCATCCAATCCGTGATGAGTTTCGCGTAGGCGGTGAGTAGCTCGCGCGTCTCCTCGCTCTGCTGATCCAGGCGCATGCTCGGCGTTGGCTGGCGGCCGTAGCCCTGCTCGTAGCCATTGCCCTGATCGTAGCCGTCATCATATTGGCCGTTGTCGCCATAGCCCTGGCTGTAGCCGTTCTGGGCGTAGGCGCCGGGGTTGAGCGCGCCCGCGGCGTAGGCGCTCATCATGCCAAGCTGCCCCTCGTGCAGACCGCCGTCTTCCGTGGCAAACATATCTGGGCGCAGACCGCCGATGATGATCTCCTCCGTGCCCAGCGCGTCCAGCAGCCGCCAGGCGAGGCGTGGATTGCGGATCATCCAGCCGGCCTTGCGAATCAGGTAGACGAACGAGAAGGCGAAGTTGACGAGCAGCCAGATGACCGCCTTCACCGCGACCCAGTTGAGCACGCCGAAGAGGATCCAGGTGGGCGCGGTGGCGTTCGAGCCACCCTCTTCGATCACCGTCAGGATGATGCCCACGAGCAAGCTGGGGTCACGGATCGGGTTGATCAGCCCGAAGATGCGCGAGCCGATTCCCCGCTTCGCCGTGCGCTCAGCCTTCGCCATGGTGTCCCTCCGCTCTCACCGCGACTGCGCGGCGCGTGACCGTATTGTATGACCGTGTCGAGCACGGTCGGCCTCAACGATGAGCGCCGACGGCGCGACGCTTTGCTGTATGCAGACGGGCCTGCCGGGCAGGCGGTAGCGTTTTGTGCCGTTTTCCATAAAACAAGGCGGTTTCCGGCCTCGATTTTAGCACGCGCGCGTCTTTATGGCAACGCGCACGCTTGGTGACGTAGCGAACGGCTCGCACCCGCAATCTACCGGGTTTCTCGCTCATCAGCAGAGGCCCGCGCGCTAGGAAGAAAGTACCTTCACCGCCGGCCCGGCGCCCGTTCCCATCTGGCGCGGGCACATCCCCGTGGCGTACCTTTACTTCAGGATGGCGCGGCGCGCTCCCCGGCGGGGCCGGCGCATAAGCGACGAATCGAGCGAGAGATGACCATGCGGAACGGCGAATCCATGATCGGTAGCCGCGCGGAGGGCTGGGTCGAGGCGACCATCGAGATCCCGCGCGGCAGCCGCAACAAGTATGAGTACGACCACGAGCGCGGCGTCTTCCGGCTGGACCGCGTGCTCTACTCATCCGTCCACTACCCCACCGACTACGGCTTCATCGAAGGCACCCTCTCCGGGGATGGCGACCCGCTGGATGTGCTGGTGATCCTGGAGGAGCCGACGTTTCCCGGCTGCCATCTGCGCGTGCGCCCGGTCGGCACGCTGATGATGATGGACGAGAAGGGGCCGGACGAGAAGATTCTGGCTGTCCCGGTGGACGACCCGCGCTTCACGGACATCACGAAGTTGGCCGACCTGCACGAGCACCGGCAACTGGAGATCGCCACCTTCTTCCGCACCTATAAAGAACTGCAAGGCGTGCAGACGGATGTGCGCGACTGGCACGACGTGGACGAGGCCTGGCAGATCATCGAGGAGAGCGTCGCGCGTTTCGAGCAGCGCATCCCCACTGCGTGAGGTGAGGAGAAGGTACAGGTCACGCAGAGTCACACAGAGTCACGCGGAGTTACGCAGAGTCGGAGAGAAACTGAGCGGAGAACGATGAAGCCCATCAACTTGCACGAGTATGAGGCGCTGGCCCGCGAGCGCATGACAACCGCCGCGTTCGAGTATTATCAGGGCGGCAGCGACGACGAGGTGACGCTGCGGGAGAATCGGGCGGCCTTCGCGCGGCTGCGGCTGCGTCCGCGGGTGCTGGTGGATGTGAGCGCGTTGGACCTCACCACGTCGGCCCTCGGCACGCCCATCAGCATGCCGGTGCTGGTCGCGCCCACCGCTTATCATGGGCTGGCGCACTCCGACGGCGAGCTTGCTACGGCGCGAGCGGCGGCTGAGGCTGGCGTCGTGATGGGGGTCGCGGCGCTGGCGACGACGCCGTTGGAGATCGTGGCCCAGGCGGGCGGCGCGCTCTGGTTCCAGCTCTACGTCTACCGCGACCGCACCATCTCCGAGCGTCTGGTACGCCGCGCGGAGGCAGCCGGATACGCCGCGCTGATCCTGACAGTGGACACGCCGCGTGTGGGCAACCGCGAGCGCGACGTGCGCAACGGCTTCACGCTGCCCGCGCCGCTGCGGATGGCGAACTTCATCGCGGATCAACTCGCCGACGCCCCGGAGGCCGCGCCGGGCGAATCTGGGCTGGTGACGTTCGCCACGGCGCACTTCGACCCAACTCTCACCTGGGAGGCGCTGGAATGGCTGCGGAGCGTCACCTCGCTGCCCATCGTGGTCAAGGGTATCCTGACGGGCGAGGACGCGGCGCTGGCGGTCGAACATGGCGCGGACGCCGTCGTCGTCTCCAACCACGGCGGTCGGCAGCTCGACGGGGCAGTGGCGACGA
The DNA here is from genome assembly GCA_035279925.1 of Ktedonobacterales bacterium. Taxonomy (GTDB): domain Bacteria; phylum Chloroflexota; class Ktedonobacteria; order Ktedonobacterales; family JADMIN01; genus DATEGV01. Next base: position 5,405 of record DATEGV010000107.1, read on the forward strand.
TGGACGCGCTGCCGGAGGTGGTAGAGGCCGTCGCGGGGCGCTGCGAGGTGTATGTGGATGGCGGCGTGCGGCGCGGCACGGATGTGCTGAAGGCGCTGGCGCTTGGCGCGCGGGCGGTCTTGCTGGGTCGCCCGGTGCTCTGGGGTCTGGCGGCGGGCGGACAGGAGGGCGTGGGCGAGGTGTTGGCGCTGCTGCGCGCGGAGATCGAGCTGGCGATGATGCTGGCGGGCCGCCCAACGCTGGCGAGCATTGATCGCTCGCTGGTCGCGGCTCCGCGCCCGTTCGGAGGATGAAGAACGGACAGCGCGGAGGCACGCGGGTCCGTCGCCGCGCGGCGTGGAGTGCGGCCGGCCAATCGGCACAGGGCGGCCAGCGGAAGCACCTCTCGAAGGACTAGCGGCGTAGAGAGTGGCCGGCGGGCACAGAGCGGCCGGCGGTTGAAACCGCGCCTGGAGGGCTGCGGCCACGAAACCCGCCTGCGCGGGTTAGGGAGAGGAGGTGGTGTGGGATGGAGTGATCGCGGGAACGGGGGCGGGTTCAGGCTCGTACGCGGCGATGAGCG
>DATEGV010000108.1:0-6137 GCA_035279925.1 Ktedonobacterales bacterium
GGCGCGATCTCAGTCACGAAGATGGCGATGCCCAGGCTGATGGGGGTGCTGATGAGGACGGCGAGCACCGTGGTGGCCAGCGTGCCGACGATCAGCACAAGCGCGCCCACCTGACCGTTGCTGGGGTCCCAAATCTTGCCCGTGAGCATCTGACCGAGGCTGATGTGGTGGACAGTGAACGTCTGATAGGAGCGTGACCCCACGAACACGAACAACGCCGCCACGAGCAGCACGACGAGGGCGGCGCAGGTCGCGAACACATTCCTACTGAGTGTCTCGCGCAGTTGTTTACTCATGCATTCCCCTTCGAGCCGGCGCGCATCGTGATGTACCGTTGTCCGCTCATCGCGCCGAGAGGCGTGACACACGTTCGCATGCGCCACGCCTGACGACTATCGCCGTGTTGTCTCACGCGCAAGCGCGCTGGCTTAGCTTCCCGAATAGTAGGACTCCGGCGCGGGATCGCTGCTCGATGTGTGCGACTGAATCGCGCTCTGGGCGATGCTCGTGAGCGTGTAGTAGTTCAGCTTCGGCAGGAGCGTCGTCTGCACCGCGCTGCTTTCGAGGAATTTGAGCAGGGCCTTGGGAGCGCCCGTCGCCGGGCCTTTCGTGTAGGCGTGCTCGATGTTCCAGAACTTGTAATTGCCGCTGTTGATGTCCGTCGCGTCGGCCTTGTAGCCGTCAATGCAGATCGGAGCCGGGGAGCCGGACGCGCTGCTCGATGTGACGAAGCCGGTCGAGACGTAACCGATCGAGCCAGGTGTCGAGGTGACGGCCTGGAAGACCGCGCCGGTGTTGTCCTGCGTCAGGGTATTGCCAGGAATCTCATTTTTGGCGCCCAGGACGTACTGCTCGAACGTGCCCCGCGTGCCGGAGTTGGTCGGGCGGTTGACCACCGTGACCAGCTCGTTCGGGCCGCCGATCTGGCTCCAGTTGGTGACATTGCCGGCGTAGATGTCTTTGATCTGCTGCGTCGTGAGGTTCTGCACCTTGCTGGCGATATCGTTGTTGACGACCAGCGTGAAGGCGACGACCGCCACCTGATGGTCGGTCAGCCCCGAAATGCTCTTGGCCGACTGGTACAGGTCGGACATGCCGATCTGCACGGCGCCATTGTTCACGTCGGTGAGGCCCTTGCCGCTGCCGCCGGCGTTGATTGAGCTATGGGTGCCATTGCCCTGATCGAAGACGGCGGCCACCGCCTGCACCAGCGGCTGCAACGCCGATGAGCCGTCGGCGGAGATGCTGCCGGAGACGCCCGCGCTGGGGGCGGTCGGGGTCTGGCTGGGGTTGCCGGTGGTGTTTGTAATGTTTGCGACCGTCGCCTGGCATGCGGTGAGTGACGACGAGCCGGAGCCACCGGTTCCCGCGTTACTGCTGGTCCCGCAGCCCGCGAGGATGACCGTCGTCGCGAGCAGAGCGCCAAGTAGGGCCTTAGCGCCGATAGATCGGATCGCGTAGAGGCGATCGAGCATAATTCCTCCTCGGAATGTCTGGACACATGAACAACACGATGAATGGCGTCTTGGGATCGTTCCCAGATCGTTTTCGCTGAGCTTTTGTGTCCGTTTGTAGCCTACCGCTCGCGTGTAACGCGCAGACAAAGCCCGTGTAAAGACTGTGTTAAGCGCTGCTTAACGGCGTGTTAGGCCGGATGAAGGGAGGTTGCACACGCCAAGACAGGGGCGTTTACCAAGCACCAGGGACAGCGCCGCGAAACCCAGTCTGGCTTGGCCGAACCACGCGGCAGAGCCTATCCAGGCGCAACTTCAGTCGCCGGCCGCTCGCAGGGGGAGGTGTTCGCGATTGGGCGCAAAATCACATACATCGCCGGACCACGGGTGTCATGCGGTCTACTGGCTCCCGCGGGCTCGCCCTGGTCATTTGGTGATAGGCCGAAGCAGAGGAGGTGAAGATGGCCGGAATCGAGGGAGGGCGCGCTGTTCATGCTCTCCCCTCTGCTGACGAGGAATGACGGCGCTCGCGGGTAGCGTTCCCCCTCTCCCCGCGGGAGAGGGGGCCAGGGGGTGAGGTCAGGAGCCAGCTATCGGTTAGGCGTTGCCGTGACCGGTCGGTTGCGCGCCGGACGCGCCGCCGGTTTCGCGCTGGCGTTGTTCGAGCAGCTCATCGCGCGCTTCCCAGAGCGGCAGGAAGAGCAGGTCGCGCAGAGTCCTTTCCAGCGCCGGCATGGGTGTGCCGCCGGTGCCGATGGCGCGCAGGCCCAGATTGCGCTCGGCGAGCTTGAGGTGCGCGGCGCGGAATATGTGGAACGCCTCGTCGAAGTCGGTGAGGCCCTCGGCGCACTCATAGAGCGCGGGATGCGCCTTCGGATCGCTGTAGAGCGCGAGCAGCGTGGTCCCTTGCTGGAACAGCGCGGCGGCAAAGGCGTCCCAGAGGTCCGGGGCGGCGCGCAAGATGGCGCGAAAGCCAGGCGAGTCGGCGCCGCTGCCGTCGCCAAGGCCGACGCGAATCGCCAGGAAATCTACCGGCGCCACAAACTCAAGCTGGCGAATCGCCCGCATGACGACATCCTGCGCCGAGACCGCCCGGCGAATCGCCCGCGCCGCTTCGTGCGCCTGGCCCGCGCGGAGCGCGCCGGCCGCCGTCGTCATCTGCTGCACGGTCAACTTCCACCACAGCTCAAAGGTCTGGTGGACCACCTGAAAGGTCAGCTCATCGGGATGCAGCCGCTCCTCGTCGGACTTTTGCAGCGCAAGCAGATCGTCCGTGCGCAGATACTCCTCGTAGACCGTCATTTTTCGCGCTTTTGCCGTCCGGGAGCCGTTCTGAACCGCCATGTCTATCATCTCCATCCGCAGTGACTTCTCGTAACGCCGTTGTTCACACGCACAGTATACCGCCTGGCGAGGGCGATGCGGGAGACGTCACTCGTCACTCCAGCCCAATCCGCTTGGCCCACAACTTGCGCGAACCGTTGAGGACCAGTCGCAACGGCTGACCTCACCAGAAGGGAGCAGATCTATGCCCGACCAGCGAAATGAGCAGATGGGCAGTGGCAAGCGCATCTCGCCGGTGCAGATGCAGAAGCACCTCAAGGGCGCGAGCTACCCCGCCTCGAAGGATGATCTCGTACGCAAGGCGCAAGACAACAACGCCTCGGACGACATCGTTCAGAAGATCAAGCAGTTGCCCGCCAGCTCGTTTGGCAGCCCCAAAGACGTAATGAAAGCCCTTGGACAGACGGAGTAGCCTGCGCTACAGTCTGCTCGGCGGGACAACACTCTATAATCCCCCTCTCCGTCGTCACGGGCAGGGGGATACTTCTATTCAGCGCGGGTGAGGGAGAGCGAGCGATGCGCGAATACGTGCGGATAGCGGAACACGTCGCGGCGGCGTTGCGCGCGGGACACCCCGTCGTGGCGCTCGAATCTACGGTAATTGCGCATGGTCTTCCGCGCCCGGCCAACATCCAGGTCGCCCAGGCGATGGAGGACGCGATCCGCGCGGAGGGCGCCACGCCCGCCACGATTGCCGTGATGGATGGTGAGATCGTCGTCGGGTTGACTACGGCGGAGATCGAGCGCCTTGGCGCGGAGGAGCATGTCCTCAAGGCGAGCCGCCGCGATATCGCCGTCGCCCTGGCCACCCGCGCGACCGCCGCCACGACCGTCGCGGGAACGCTCGCCTGCGCGGCGCTGGCCGGCATTCGCGTCTTCGCCACGGGCGGCGTCGGCGGCGTCCATCGGGGAGCCGAGCGCACCTTCGACATCTCCGCCGACCTCATCGAACTGTCGCGCTCGCCTGTGGTGACGGTCTGCGCCGGCGCGAAGGCTATCCTGGATCTTCCGCTGACGCTCGAATACCTTGAAACGCACGGCGTTCCGGTGATCGGCATGCGCACGGACGAACTGCCCGCGTTCTACAGCCGGAGCAGCGGCCTGCGCACTCCGCATCGCGCGGAGAGCGCGGAGGATGTGGCGGCCATTGCGACCGCGCAGTGGAGCAGCGGCCTCGGCGGCGGTGTGCTCGTGACCTGCCCGATACCCCCAGAGCATGAGCTTCCGGCGGCGCGTGTCGAGGAGGCCATCGCGCGCGCGTTGCGAGAAGCGGAGGAGCGCAACGTGCGGGGAGCCGCCACCACGCCGTTTCTGCTCGCGCGTCTGGCTGAGCTTACCGGCGGCGAGAGCGTCGCCGCGAATCAGGCGCTGCTGCTGAACAACGCGACGTGGGGCGCCCGCATTGCCGTCGCCCTGAGCCAACCGCCGGCGTGATATAGTGGTAGCGTCAACACCGTCACGTATTCATCAACTAGAAGCGAGCGCGGCGTGCGCGACCACATGACGCCATTGATTCGGCCTCACTGCTAGACCGATACCGTTCCCCGCCCTTCCCCCCTGGCGCGCCAGTCACCTGACCGGCGCATCTCGTCTTGTCCTCTAGGACGCCCCCTTCCCACTCCAGACGCCCTTGACGGTGGCTGACGCTGTCGCGTCCGCGCGCCCTCAACCAGCGCTTCCGCGCGTGCTCCACCCTGTCCCATGTCTCATCACGTAGCAACCTACCTGATTTGTGACATGGGAGACACCGATGGAGATCCAACACGGCAGAGACAACCAAACGCTCGACGCCGAAACACTGCGGCGTCGTCTCTCCGGATATACCGACTGCCTGATTGACCTGGGTACCGGCGATGGGCGGTTTGCGCGGCGCATGGCCATAGAGCGCCCTGATCGCTTCGTCGTGGGGGTGGACGCCTGCCGCGAGCAGCTACACGCCACCTCGCGTCGCGTCCTACCCAACGAGCTCTACGTCATCGCCAACGCGCTCGCGCTCCCGGACGAGCTGGCCGGGTTGGCGTCGCATGTGACGATCAACTTTCCCTGGGGCGCGCTGCTCGACGGGCTGATTCACCCACAGTCGCCGGTTCTGACGTGCCTGGTCACCATCATGCGGCCCGGCGCGTTGGTCGAGGCGCGGCTCAACGGCGGCGCGCTGGCCGAAGTCGGCCTCTCGCTCGCGGAGGGGGCGTCGCGGGTACGCCGGGCGCTGCGTATCACCGGTTTCGACGTGGACTTGCCCGTTGACATGGACGCCCGCGCGCTCCATGCCTGCCCGACGACATGGGCGAAGCGGCTGGCGTTTGGACGCGACCCGCGCGCAATCTACCTGCGCGGCCGGCGAGCGATCGGGCAATAGTCCTCACCGTCCAACTCGTACTGAATGGGGAACTTCGGCAAGCGATCACCTGGCAGCCAGGCGTCGCAGGCTCCCCCTTCCCACCGCGGGGGAAGGGGGTTGGGGGATGAGGCGCCGCCCTGTTATGGCGCCGATGACGGTAGGGTGGGCGCGGTGATGTTCCAGTGGCCGGCGATGGGCCGGTCATTGGCGATGCCATAGACCAGGTAGAAGTCGGAGTAGCCGCTGGTCGTCGGATCGTTCTTGAGGTACACGATGCCGTTGCTCGGGCGGAAGACGCCGACCCCCGCATGTCCCGCGTGCGTCCAGTCCCCCGCCATCGGCGCGTCGCCAGGATTGCCAAAGGCGATGACGTAGTTCGCCGGGGGAATGCAGTTGCAGTTGGTGTTGGTCAGATAGAACGTGTCCGTCGAGGGGCGGTAGATGCCCATCGAGTCGTGCCCTTGCCCCGACCAGTCGCCGGCCACCGGCAAATCCCCAGGATTGCCAAAGACCATCGCGTAGTCGGAGAAGCCGGTGGACAGGCTGTTCCTGAGATACACGATGCCGTTGGAGGGGCGGAAGACCCCGACCCCGTCGCGCCCCGTGCCGCCCCAATCGCCCACCAGCGGCACATCGCCAGGATTGCCGAAGGTGAAGATGTGCGTCACCGGCGCGCCCGGCGTGTTGCTGTCGGTCAGGAAGAAGGTGGCGGTGCTGGGGCGGTAGACGCCGATGTCGTCAATGCCGGTGCCGTTCCAGTCGCCGGCGACCGGGATGTCGGAGGAGGCGCCCAGCGCGATCGTGTAGTCGGCGGGTCCGGTGGTCAGGTTGTTGCGCAGGTAGAAGGTGGCGTTGCTCGGGCGGAAGATGCCGATGCCGTCGCCGGTGCCGCCCGCGCTCTCGGGGATGTCAATGGTGTAGGCGGAGCGGCCATGCGTGTAGGCGGCGATGGTGGTGTGCGCGCCGTCCATCGCCAGCCAGGTGACCGGGGCGTTGGG
>DATEGV010000109.1:0-3512 GCA_035279925.1 Ktedonobacterales bacterium
ATCGCGGCGTACGCGCACGGCATGAACGAGGAGACGGTGCGCCGGCAGCACGAGGAGATCAGGCAGCTCAACGAGGAGTTCGCGGGGCGGCTGCGCATCCTGAAGGGCGTCGAGTGTGACATCCTCAAGGACGGCGCATTAGACTTCGCGGACGAGACCCTGGCGACCTTCGATTTCGTGGTGGCGGCCATCCATAGTCAGTTCCAGTTGCCGCCGGAGGAGCAGACGCAGCGGCTCATCCGCGCCATCGAGAACCCGTACTGTTCGATCCTGGCGCACCCAACCGGGCGCATCCTGCTCGAACGCGAGGGCTATCAGCCGGATATGGAGCGCGTGATTGATCGCGCGGGCGAGCTTGGCGTGAGCATCGAGCTCAACGCCGATCCGCACCGCTTCGATCTGGACTGGCGGCTGCTGCGCTACGCGACCGAGCGCGGCGTGCGCATCCCCATCAACCCCGACGCGCACAGCCCCGCCGGCCTGCTCAATATCCGCTACGGCGTCGGCGTCGGGCGCAAGGGCTGGCTCACACCACACGACGTGCTCAACACACTGGGTGTTGACGATCTGCTCGCCTTCTTCGCGGAGCAGCGCCGCCGCAAGGGAGCATGAACATTTCATACCGAACCGACTGTGCTTGTTCCCCCAGATGAGTATGGCAGCATAGCGCCGTTACTATCCAATACGGCGCTCGATGCAATGGAACGGCGTGATGGCTGTTCCGCTGCTACGCACTGCGGCCCACATCGTGCGACTGGGGGGTAGGAGTTATGACCACCGCTGCGCCGCAAGGAAGTCATCCCGTGTGTATGGAGTGCTAGCGGAGCAGAACCGTCACCCCCTGGAGTTGGACATCCATGCGCCCTCGCGTCAAAGTTTGGTTCTGTTGTTGTCCCGTGGTTGCTGCTGGAGTGCTCGCTGCCGCCAGCATCTGCTCGGTGGCGGCGCTGATGTGGCGTGGCCGCACTGCTCGCTGAAGGTGCGTTCGTTCCGATCTAGCGTGGCTCCAGCAGCCCATGCTCCCTTGCCCAGAGGGCGGCCTGCGTGCGGTCACGCAGCGCCAGCTTGCTCAGGATGCTGGAGACGTGGTTCTTCACGGTGCCTTCGGTGATGAAGAGTGTCTCGCCGATCTCACGGTTGCTGTCACCCCGCGCCAGCAGACGCAGAATGTCGCGTTCGCGCTCGGTGAGGTCATCTGACGGAATGAGGCCGGCGCGCTGTGGAACGCCAGCGGCGGCCAGTGGCGGGGCGTGGTCCGGCGGGTCGGCGCGAGCGATGCGCGCGACGAGCTTGACGGCGACGGACGGCTGCAAGGGCGCCTCACCACGATGGGCGGCGCGGATTGCCTGGACAAGCTGATCGGACGAGGTGTCTTTGAGCAGATAGCCCCGTGCGCCGGCGCGCAGCCCATCCACGATGTACTCCTCGTCGTCGAAGGTCGTCAGCATGACCACGCGAATCGCGGGCCAGCGGCGCTTTAGCTCGCGGGTCGCTTCGACGCCATTGAGCCGAGGCATGCGAATGTCCATCAAGACGACGTCCGGCGGTCCGCCAGCCCGACACAGCCGTTCGATCAGTTCCAGCGCGTCCTGGCCATCGGCCGCCGCGCCAATCACTTCGATGTCGTCGCTCTCCAGTTCGAGCAGGCGGCGAAAGCTCTCGCGCAGCAACGCCTGATCGTCCACGAGCAGCACGCGTATGCGTCGCGGGGGCGCCGGCTCCGAGGGCATCAGTTCACCCCTCCGAGGCTGGCGGGGGCCAGTTCGCGGTCAGCGTAGTCCCGCGGGAGCCGCGACGACGGCGGGTTGGTGAGCGGCACACGCGCCTCGACACGCCAACCGCGCTCCGGCTCCGGCTGACCGGTGGCCACGCCGCCCAGCAGCGCGATGCGCTCGCGCATCCCCAGCAGACCGAAGCCCGGCTCATGTCCATCTCCGGCGGCCCCATCGCCGACGCCGTTGTCGAGTATCGTCATCTCGACCTCGCGCTCGTCCACCCGCACCCGCATGAGCGCCTTGGTCGCCTGCGCGTGCTTGCGGATATTCGTCAGCGACTCCTGCGCGCAGCGATAGAGCGCGACACGCAACTCGGGCGCGAGTGTCTGGACGGCGCCTTCAACGTCGAGCGTAATTTCTATATCAGGCTGCGCCGCCACGAACTCCGCGCGCAGCCGCGCCAGCGCCGCGTCCAGACCGAGCGTGCTGGGGTCGGTGGGACGCAACGCCGCGACCGAGTGGCGCACCTCGGCCAGACAATCGGCGGCGACCCGGCGCGCGTCGGTGAGCTGGCCGCGCAGGCGCGTGTCGCCACGCTCCTCCAACTTCAGCGCCGTCTCAAGCTCAACGGCGAGTATCGTGAGGTAGTGGCCGAGGGTATCGTGGATCTCGCGCGCCATGCGGTTGCGCTCCTCCGCGACGGCCAGCGCTTCGGCTTCCTTGGCGTGCGAGCGTAGTTGATCGTGGGCCTCTTCCAGCCGAGCCAACAACTCTTCAGCTACCGCACGCTGTCTGTCCTGAACCGACATGGCGAGCGAAAAGACGAAGGCGAACGCGAACGCCGGCACAATGGTGACGCTGTGGCTCAGGGGGATCATCAGCCCACCAGCAGTCGGCGCGTCAAGCAAGATGATGATGGCGAGCGTCGCGATGACCATGCCAACGCTAAGCAGGAGTGACCGCGCGAGCGGATACGCCGCCGCGATGACGCCCACCGTCAACACCGGCGCCAACCAGTCCAGTTGAACTCCCCAGAAAGCGGCGACCTGCGCCAACAGTGCGGCGATGATGAGCCCCGCGATGGCGATATTCTGCGTGCGGCCGCTCGCCCATACATTGAACCAGCCATAGATGGCGATCCACGCGCCGCAGGCGACAGTCAGGAGCAGGAAACCGGGCCACCGAAAGGTGTTGGGAGAGAGCAGGGCGAACAGATAGCCGAGGGCCGTGGCTCCGTACATCGCATTATCCACGCTCAGCGCCAACCCGTCGCCCATGCTCCAATGCCGCGGCGGACGGGGCTCCACTGCGCCGGTCTCGCTCATAAGTCGCCTCCGATCTGACACCTTCCCGCACATTATATACGCGCGCCACGCCGATCCGCCCCTGCCGAACGTCATGCTCCCCGCGCTGCGCTCCGGCCCCAAACCATGACCACTGGCATACTGTGCCGCCATCGGGCCGCGCCCAAACACATGACCACGAATGTGACCTTCGGCGCCCTTCAGAACGGCAGTCTCCCGGCTATGCTGTCCGTGTCGGATGCGAGGCCGGCTCAATGGCCGGCGCGAACAACAGAGGAGCGTGGCGCATGGCAACCAACACAGTGGCGGCAATAGCGGTGGCGTCGGCGTTCGGCCAGTCTGACGCGCCAGCGATTGACATCAGCGGAGTAGTCAAACGGTATGGCGCCCACACGGCCGTTGACCACACGAGCTTCACGGTGAAGCGTGGCGAGATCTTCGGTCTGTTGGGGCCAAACGGCGCGGGCAAGACGACGGCGCTGGAGATCATCGA
>DATEGV010000110.1:0-2886 GCA_035279925.1 Ktedonobacterales bacterium
TCCTTGTGGGATGCGGCGTTCGCTCTCTGGCTCCCCCTCTCCTTGTGGGATGCGGCGTTCGCTCTCTGGCTCCCCCTCTCCTTGTGGGAGAGGGGGTCGGGGGGTGAGGTCCATCAAGGGCCGGACGCCGGAGCCAACCTCAGCGCGCGTAGAGCGGCGCCATCTCTCGGCTCGCCAGCACGCCGGCCTCCGGGCTGAGCAGCGGCGCGTCATCATCCAGGACACGCGCGGGGCGCAGCACCGTCACCTGGATGCCGTCCAGCAGGCGTCCGTTGATCGTCGCCTCGACGGTGCGGATGTGGCGCAGCTCCGCGTCGGTCCGCGCCCGCAAGAGAAGCTCCGCGGCGACCTCCTCGCCCGGCTCCAGCCAGACGGGTCGCCCAGCGGGAAGCAGATCCCCGCGCACCCGCAGTCGCGTCTCTATCGCGGCCAACTCGCCGCCGCCGACGCGCAGCTCGATGGGAACGGCCTCCGGCTGTGGGTTGCCAAGCCGGAACCGCACACGCCAAGAGTCCTCGTCCACATCCGCCTCGATGACCTGGAGATTGCGCCCCACGTGACACACCTCAGGCGCTCCCCGCACATGTATCGCGCCGCGCACGCAGCGGTGCCCGCCCTCGCGCGGGGTCCAGTCAATGGTGGCGTGCTCGATAGAATGATCGTCCGGCGGCAGGGTGAACGGCCCGATGGCCGGCAGCGCCTCCCAGCGCACGCCGATCCCGAAGAGCGCGATCTGGGTCTCGATGCGCTCGACGATCACGTCGTCCGGGCCGGGATTGAGCAGGGGGAATGTGATCTGACAGACCTCCCCAACCTGTGGTGGGTCGGGGTTCACCGTGATGCTGCCCCAGGCATAGGGGCGACTACGAGCCGGACGGTTAGGGATGATGGCTTGCATGGAGCGCCTCCTGACCATGCGGGAAGGTGGGGAACGGTTCCGGCAACATATAGTTATACCCGCGCGTCTGGCGGATAGCAAACACATGCGTTACCGGAACGTTCCCTGTGTGGCGGAATAACTCCTGTGCCATACTATCCCCGGCACCTTTCACGAGCGCCACCTGCCGCCGAGTGGCCTTCGTGGCCCACTCGGGCGCGTCGGATGGGCGTCCGTTGCGCGAGAGTCCCCTCACATAAGGAGAAGAGGCGCATGGCTGAAGACAACGGCACACTCACGACGTTCTACGATGCGTGGAAAGAGTATCAGGAGCGCATGAAAGAGTCGCTCACTCCGCTCACCGCCGAACAACTCACGCCGCGCGCTGGGCCGGGTCTGCGCTCCATCGGCGAGAACGCCCTGCATATTGTCGGGTGCCGTTGCTTCTGGTTCGCCGGGTTCCTGGGCGAGGAGGGTGGCGAGGAGATGAAGGTGTACGCTCATTGGAATGAGGCCGCGGTCTCTGGTTCGCCGGTGACGCCCGCGCCTAGCGCCGCCGAGTTGATCCGTGGTCTCGACTACACCTGGCAGCGCATGGCCGATTGTCTGGCCCGCTGGACTCCCCAAGATATGCGCCAGACCTTTCCCGATGATTGGGGAGATGGCACGATTGTCCACCTGTCGCGCGCCTGGGTGGTTTGGCATGTGCTCGAACACGACCTGCACCACGGTGGCGAGCTGTCGTTTACGTTCGGCGTACACGGGATACCGGCGAATTTTCCCGGCTGACGCGCCGCTAGCTCCCCTCTCCGACGTGGGGAGAGGCTGGAGGAGGACACGTGGACACCATTGACACCTCGTGGAACGCGACATTTTGGCGGCAGTACGGCGCCGCCATTGATATGCTCGACAACGTGCTGGTAGCCTGCCCCGATTCCCTCTGGCGCCAACCCGTCTGGCGGGACCCGTCCCTTTCGTCGCCAGATGTAGAGTTCTGGTATGTCGCCTATCATGCGCTGTTCTGGCTGGACCTGTACCTCTCCGGTTCCGCGGAAGGATTCGCTCCCCCCGCGCCCTTTTCCCTGGAGGAGCTGGACCCCGCTGGTGTGTTGCCTCCACGCCCCTATACGCGGGAGGAGCTGCGCGCGTATCTCGCCTTTGCGCGCCAGAAATGCCATTCCGCCCTGGCGTCGCTGACGGACGAGCGGGCGCGCCAGTTCGTGGACATTCCGTGGGCGAAAGGGAAGTCATTCAGCTACGTCGAGCTACAGCTCTACACCTTGCGCCATACCCAGGAACATGCCGCCCAACTGAGTTTATTTCTCGGCCAGCACGCCATCCATGCTGGTCCCAGTTGGGTTGCTCGCGCGACGAGTGACTCTGAGCGTCAATAAGCGGCTGCGGATTGGGCCGCCCAGGAGCCGGCGAGCGCTTATCTCAGGCAAACTCCGCGCTACCCGTCCCCAACCCGCTCCAGCAGGATATACCCATCCTCCTGCTTGACGACACGGTACGCCGGATTGGCGAGCATCGCGCGCACCGACGTCCAATACGCCAACGGCTGGCTGTTATAGGGGTAGATGTCGCCGCCGGTGGTGTCCAGCAACACATATCGCGCCTGCGTCGCCTCGTAGGGATAGAGATAGATGTTGCGGCGATGGCTCAGGTGCGGCACGAGATTCGATTGCGCCGAGACGCTCGCGTTGGCCGGGATCAGCGCGATGAACTCGCCGGCCAGCCGCGAGTGCGCCGTCTGTTGCGGCCACGCATAGCCCGTCGCCAGCGGCGTATAGCCGATTTTGCGTTGTTCGTAGAGGGTGAAGAGCGAGACGAGTAGCAGCAGGGCCAGCAGCGTTCCCCTGGCCGCGCCGGCGCGTCCACTCGCCGCCGCCGTCTCCTCGCGCCCACCGCCCAACCAGCGCCTGGCCACTCCGCGCACCGACGACGGCACGCCGCCGACCATCCTCGCCGCCGCCGTCCGCAGCGGAGCCACCCGCGCCGAAGCCTGG
>DATEGV010000111.1:0-5266 GCA_035279925.1 Ktedonobacterales bacterium
TCGGTCCCATCTCACGCGAGTTACAGACGTTGTACGGCGAGGTTGTGCGCGGCCGCCGCGCCGAGTACATGGACTGGTGTACGCCCGTCTTCGGGACCGCGCAAAAGACCAAAACGGCTCCCGTGGCGGCGAGCGCGCATAACGGTCACGGTGGCAACGGCAACGGCAACGGCAACGGCAATGGACACAAACCCGCCCGCTCCGGAACGACGCGGCAGCGCGGCGCCACTCCGGTCAAGTAGCCGGGCGCCGACCCGGCGCGTGGGCGTGGGCGTGGGCGTCGACGGCCCACACTCTCGCGAACGGCCCTCATGCTCACTGGCGAGTGTGAGGGCTTCGCCATTCCGACGGCGTCATCGAGCGAGCGAAGCTGAGCCGTGAGATTCACGCGCGTGAGAGCGTATGATGAGTAGCGTCTCGCACTGACACTGGCCGCGCAGATTGGTGCTTGCACAAGGGCGGCTTCCCTGGTATCATGTCGGCGCTACTCAACCGTCACGCCACCCGCCGATTGTTCGCGGACGACGCTCGTGGCCTGACCATCGCAAACAGTAGGCAGAGGAGGAATCTTCATGTCCGGCAAACGCGCGCAGATTTTCGGCGTGGTGGTGTCAGCGTTGATGCTGATCTCCGTGCTGGCAGGCTGCGGAAGCTCAAGCAAAGCAGGCACAGGGTCGGGAACGACCACGCCGACCACCAAGATCAAAGTCGGACTGGTCACCGACATTGGCGGTCTGAATGACCGCGGCTTCAACCATCTGGCCGATCTCGGCTTGACCAACGCCGTCAGCCAGCTCCACATCCAGGGCGATGTGAAAGAGTCCCATAGCGGCGACGACTACATCCCCAACCTCACCAACTTCGCCCAGCAGAAGTACGATCTTGTGATCGCCGTCGGCTTCCTGATGGCGACCGCGGTCGGTACGGTGAGCGGCCAGTTCACCAACACGCACTTCGCGATCATTGACGGCGCGGGCACCGACGCGAACGGCAACGATCTGCACCACCCGAATGTGCAGTCGCTCGTCTTCTCGGAGCAGGACGCCGGCGCGCTCGTCGGTGTGGTCGCCGGTATGATCGAGAAAGCCGGCCAGGGTCCGCTGAAGAAGAACATCATCAGCGCGGTGGGCGGCATCAGCATCCCGCCAGTCAACCACTACATCGCCGGCTACAAGTGGGCCGCGACGATGGAAGATCCGGGCGTCACCGTGAAGGTCGGCTACTCCAACGATTTCACCGACCCCGCCAAGTGCCAGGACGTAGCCCATGCGCAGATCTCCGCGGGCGCGGATATCGTCTTCCAGGTAGCGGGCGGCTGTGGTCTGGGCGCGATCCAGGCCGCGACGCAGGCGCACGTCTACAGCATCGGTGTGGATACCGACCAGAAAGACGCCGGCCCCTCGGTGATCGCCAGCGCTGAGAAGCGCGTGGACACAGCGACATTCGACGCAATCAAGTCCGTCGTCAACAACCAGTTCCAGGGCGGCGTCACGCTCTTCGACCTGAAGAACGGCGGCGTGGGCATCGCTCCCGGCAATCTGGGCGACAACGCCACGATTGACGCCGAGGTGACGAAGGTCTCGCAGGAGATTGTCAGCGGCCAGCTCACTCCGCCGGCCACCATTCCGTAGACCGCTCCGGCGATCCACGCGACGATCTCGCGCAGAACGGACGGCGGGGGTAGGCGCCCACACGGCGTTGCCCCCGTCGCGCTATACTACCTTCAGATTACACACCGCACTGTGTCACATGGCTGACAACCCTCACCTTGACAGTGCCGCCGGCTGAACATGACCCTACTGAGGAGGCCATATGGCTGCGCCATCCGCGCCGACTGAACGGTGGAAGCCGCCGCTGCCGCCCGCGCTCGTCGAGCGCACGAAACAGGCGGGCAAAGCCCTCGGCATGCCGCTGGGGTCCGTTGTCCTCTCGTTCCTCGTCGGCGCCGTTATCGTGCTCGTCACGGGGGGCAATCCCATCACCGCCTATCAAGGGCTGCTCTGCGGCGGGGTCGGCGTTCTCTGTAGCGGGAGCACCTATAGCAGTTACACGGGCGCCTACCAGATCTCCGAGATGCTGGTGTTTCTCTGCCCGCTCGTCCTGACCGGCCTCTCGGTCGCTATCGCCTTTCGCGCCGGCCTCTTCAACATCGGCGCCGAAGGCCAGTTGATCGTGGGAGCCATCGCGACGACCTTCGTCGGCGTGCATCTCCAGCAACTGCCCAGCGAAATTCTGCTGCCGCTGGTGTTGATCGCGGGCGCGCTCGCGGGCGCCGTCTGGGGGGGAATCGTCGGCGTCCTCAAGGCGTTGACGGGCGCGCACGAAGTCGTCACGACGATCATGCTGAACTATATCGCTCTCTTCTTTCTGACATACCTCATCGTCGGCGGCCCCATGCAGGAGAAGGGCATCAGCAGCTCCTCTGACGCCATCAGCGCCAAAGCGCGCCTGCCCAAGCTCGTTCCCGCCCATCACCTCTTCTTTGGGGAGCCTGGCGGCATCTATCGCGTACACGCCGGCATCTTTGTGGCGCTGGCCGCCGCCGTTGTCTTTGCGTTCATCATGAAACGCACGTCGCTCGGATACGAGATTCGGGCAGTCGGCCAGAGCCAGCGCGGCGCGCGGTACGCGGGCATCAGCGTGAATCGGACGATCATCAAGACGATGCTGATCGCCGGGGCGTTTGGCGGCCTGGCTGGCGCGATCCAGATCGCGGGCGTGCGCTACCAACTCACGGACATCTACACGCCGGATACGACCGGTTTCGACGCCATCGCGGTCTCCCTGCTGGGCCAGAACAGCGGCATCGGCGTGGTGCTCTCCGGCATCCTCTTCGCCGGCCTTGATGTGGGGCGCAACGTGATGCAGTCGGGCGCGAACGTCTCGAAGAACCTTGCCGATATCTTGCAAGCGCTCATCCTCTTTAGCATCGCGGCGAATTTCCTGCGCTCGCTCAAACTGCGGCTGCCTTCCTTGCGTAATGTGCGCGGCTCGCAGAGCCAGGTAGAGCCAGGAGTCGCGGCGGTCGCCACGGACATCGCGCCAGGAGCCACGGTAGACGCCAGCGCAAGCGGCGGTTCCCCAGGGGAGTAGTCACCGATGAACCTGATTTCCCAAATCCTGCACCTGATGACGACAGCCGGCCTCTGGCAACTGACGCTGACCGTGGGCGCGCTGTTGCTGCTGCCCGCGCTTGGCGGCGTCATCTCGGAGCGCAGCGGCGTGACGAACATCGCGATGGAAGGCATGATGCTCACGGGCGCCTTCGTCTCCATCGTCGCCGACCTCGCCTGGCACAATCCCTGGCTCTCGACACTCCTGGCCATTTTCTGCGGCGGCCTCATGGCGACGATCCACGCGGTCATCTCCATCCGCTTCCGCGCGGACCAGATCATCGCGGGCTTCGCGATCAACATCTTCGCGGCGGGCGTTACGACCTACCTCGACGACAAGTTTTACAATTACAACGGCGCGGGGCACGTGAATCAGGCCAACATGCTGCCGTTCATTCGCGTGCCGGTGTTGGACAAGATTCCCTTCTTCGGACAGGTCCTCTTCGAGCAGAACATCATCGTCTATGTCGCCATTCTCCTGCTCGTAGTGACGCAGTTCGCGCTGTTCCGCACGAAGTTGGGCCTGCGCGTGCGCGCGGTGGGTGAGCATCCACAGGCGGCGGACACGGCCGGCATCAACGTCTATGCGCTACGCTACGGCGCCGTCATCACCAGCGGACTGCTCTCCGGTCTGGGCGGCGCGTTCCTGGCCATCGGCATCGAGAACACCTTTAACCCGAACATGACGAACGGGCGCGGCTACATCGCGCTCGCCGCGATGATCTTCGGCAAATGGACGCCGATTGGCTCGTTCATCGCCTGCCTGATCTTCGGATTGGGCTATGCGCTCTTCGCCAACAACTCGTCCATTTCGGCCTCGCCCTTCCTGCTCAACATGCTGCCCTACGTCTTCACGCTGATCGTGCTCGCTGGGCTGGTTGGGCGCAGCACGCCACCGGCGGCGGACGGCATACCGTACGAACCAGGCGTCGAATAGGCGCGGGAGAAGCTGACCATGACGCAACCACGCGCGAACATGCCGCCCGCTGGCCGCGAAGCGCCGCCAGCCATCGAGATGCGCCACATCACGAAGTCCTGGCCGGGCGTGGTGGCCGATGACGACGTGAGCCTCACGGTGCGACGCGGCGCGATCCACGCGCTCGTCGGTGAGAACGGCGCCGGCAAGTCCACGCTGATGAACATCCTGTATGGCCTACTGCGACCCGACAGCGGCGAGATCGTCGTCAACGGGACACCGGCGCGCATCCACGGTCCCCGCGACGCCATCGCGCTCGGCATCGGCATGGTTCACCAGCATTTCATGTTGATTCCCGTCATCAGCGTCGGCGAGAACATCGTTCTGGGCCGGGAGCCGGTCCAGCGCGGGGGGGTCTACGACCGCGCGGCGGCGAACGCGGCGATCCAGGAGCTTTCGCGGCGGTATGGCCTTACGATAGATCCCGACGCGCGCACCGGTGACCTCCCGGTTGGCTTGCAGCAGCGTGTCGAGATACTCAAGGTGCTGTATCGCGGCGCCGACATCCTCATCCTGGACGAGCCGACCGGCGTGCTGACGCCGCAGGAGACCAGCGACCTCTTCAAGGTATTGCGGAGCCTCGTCCAACAGGGCAAGACCATCATCTTCATTACGCACAAACTGCGCGAGGTGCTTGAGATTTCGGATACCGTCACGGTGCTGCGGCGTGGCAAAGTCGTCGGCGAAGTCGCCACGCGCGCGACCGACGAGGAGAGCATCGCCCGCATGATGGTTGGGCGCGATGTGCTATTGCGGGTGGACAAGCAGCCCGCCCACCCCGGCGATGTGCTGCTCACCACCGATCATATCTCGGTGAATTCTGAGCAGGGCCTCCCTGCCGTGCGCGATGTTTCGTTGCGCCTACACGCGGGGGAGATTCTCGGCGTGGCGGGCGTGGAGGGCAACGGCCAGAGCGAGCTTGTAGAGGCGCTGGCCGGCACGCGAGCGGTGACGGAGGGACACATCCTGCTCGGCGACCGCGACATTACACACGCCGGCGCGCGACTCGTGCGAGAGGCGGGCGTCTCGCACATCCCGGAGGATCGGCGTGGGGCGGGCCTGGTGCTCAACTACTCAATCGCCGACAATATGATCTTTGGACGGCAGCGCCAACCCGCGTTCTCCTGGAGGGGCATATTATTGCGGCTAACCGCCATCGCGGAGTGGGCGAAACGAC
>DATEGV010000112.1:0-4166 GCA_035279925.1 Ktedonobacterales bacterium
CTGGCGCGCACACACGTCAAGGTGCTCGTGCTGAAGCCGTAGGGGGGGATGAGATGACCTCACCCCCCGACCCCCTCTCCCGCGAGGAGAGGGGGAGCCGGAGGCGCGGCGTTTCGGGCTGCGCAGAGAACATAATCCCCCAGCCCCCGCCGCGGCTCTGGCGCCGGCTCCTGGCCCCCTCCCCCACAGGGAAAGGGGGAACCCGACCCGCGAAGCGCCGTCGTGCCCCCACGGGGGAAGGGGGAGCCGGAGGCGCGACCGTCTGACCGGCTTCCTCCCTCCACGTACCCTCTGCGTAACTCTGCGTGACTCTGCGTGACTCTGCGTAACTCTGCGTGACCCGTTACCCCGCCTTCTCGTCAGCGCAGGCTCACATGGCTGAGGAACGTGGCGAGGCCGTTGAGGATGAACTGCGCGGCGACGGCGGCCAGCAACATGCCCAGCACGCGGGACAGCACCAGGATGCCTGTGGTGCCGATGCGCTTCTGGATTGGCAGGCTAATCAGCATCGCGAGCCACGCGGCGGCCAGCGTCACCGCGCCGGCAATCGCGATAGCCAGCAGCGAGAAGGGCGCGTGGTGCGAGGAGTCCACCAGCAGAATGAGTGTCGTGATGGCGCCGGGGCCGGCGATCATTGGAATGGCGAGGGGAAAGACGCTCACATCCTCGCGCATTCTGGATTCGCGCGCCTCGCGTGGTGTCTCGCGGACGCCGGATTGGCGCCCAAAGAGCATATCAATGGCGACGAGGAACAGCAGCGCGCCGCCGGCGATGCTGAACGCCTCCGGGGTGACGCCCAATGAGGCGAAGATGGCCTGGCCCAGCACGCCGAAAACGGTCATCACGGCGGCGGCGATCAGGGTCGCGCGCGTGATGACGCGGCGGCGTTCGAGCGTGCCCAGCCCCGCCGTGAGCGTGAGGACGACGGGCACCAGCCCAACCGGGTCTACGACGGTGAAGAGGGCAACCAGCGCCTTAATGAGAAACAACATAGCGAGTATCGTATCACACGCTCTAGCAACTGCTTGCATGATCTGATAGTATGTGTGACACAAGAGCACCGGGTGGCGTGGCGGATGAGTCTTCCGCCCGCATGTGAGATTCGCGCTCTACAGCGCGTATTCTCCAATAACCGGAGTGCCGGCTCAGTTTGGGCTGTCCAGACCTAGCGGGCAGAGGTATTTATTGGGGTGGTCCTCTATCACCCAAAGAAACGTACTTCGGAGGAGGAGCGTAAGGCGAATGCACAAACACTTGCGTAGTCTATCCAAAGCGGTGGCTACGGCTGGATGCCTGGCGGTGCTGGTCACCGCGGGCTGCGGCACGAGCAGCAAAACCGGCGGAACAGGTGGCAGCGGCTGCCCCAGCGGGACCAAGGCCCTGAATCTGGCGACTGAGTTCCCGGTCTCGGGCACCGACGCGACCGCGACGATTCCCGCGCAGAACGGCGTGGACCTCGCCGTGTCGCAGGCGCAGTTGTCCTGCGGATTCACGTTGAACATCATTCACAAGAATGATGAGGGCGCCAGCGGCGCGGACGCCTCGATCGGCGCGACGAACGTGCGCGCGCTCGTCTCCGATCCGTCGGTGATCGGCATTGTCGGCCCGTTCAACAGCGGCGTCGGCAAGGCGGAGATTCCGGTGGTCAACGAGGCCGGTGGCCCGGTCCTGATTAGCCCGACCAACACCAACCCCGGCCTGACGATCTCGCAGTACGCCAGCGCCAACGGCATCGTCTTCTCGGTGCTGCACCCCGCCGGCAAGCCGGACTACTACTTCCGCATTCCGGCGAACGACGTGGCGCAGGGCAAGGCCGACGCGATGGTCGCGCTCTCCCCGCAGGTCGGCGGCACGGCGGCGTACGTCATTGACGACAACACGACGTACGGCAAGGGCCTCTCCGACTACTTCACGTCGGCCTTCCAGGCCGGCAACGGCACGATCAAGGGCCGGCAGTCCGTCACGCCGGCGCAGGTCAGCAGCTTCCCGCAGTTGGCCACGACAATCAAGAACTCCGGCGCGAATGTCGTCTTCTACGGTGGCGTCACCTCCCAGGGCGGCGGCGCGCTCAAGAAAGACCTCGTCGCGGCGGGCTTCAACGGCGCGATGGTTGGCGGCGATGGCATCGCCGACGATCCGGGCTGGCTGACGACGGCCGGCGGGGCCGCGGTGAACACCGTTGCCACGATTGCGGCTCCGGACATCACCGCCCTCAACAACTCGGCGGCGCAGGCGTTCCAAACCGCCTACAACGCCAAGTTCTCGGGCCAGGCGTTGACGGCGTACAGCGCGCAGTCGTATGATGCCGCGAACGTCATCATCGAGGCGATCAAGAACGTCATCGCCGCGCACAAGTCGGTTACGCGCGCGAACGTGCGTGACGCGGTTGCCGCCATCAGCTTCACTGGTGTCACCGGCAACATCTCGTTCGACTCCAACGGCGACAACAAGAGCGGTCTGTTCAGCGTCTACGCGGTGGATGCGACCGGCAAGTGGGTCTTCAAGCAGGAGATCACGATCTCATAGGCCCCTTGGGATTGTTGGCGTAACAGGTATGGAGCAGGCTTCACCCCGGAGCCTGCTCCATCTTGTACATGCCGGTTATACCGTCCCCTCGTCTCTGTGTGATTGTGAACAGGAGCAGGCTTCATGCTCACCATCGCCGCGATCTCCAGGCTGGGATTGTTTTTCCAGACGATCGAGAATGGCGTTACCGTCGGCGCAGTCTTTGCCCTCGTGGCATTGGGCTACACGCTCGTCTATGGCATCATCGAGCTCATCAACTTCGCGCATGGCGACGTGTTCATGTGGAGCACCGTAGTGACGTTGGTGGTGGTGCAGAATCTGGGCATCCGCTCGCCGCTGGGCGGTATCAGCCTGGTACTCACGTTAGCGCTGTTGATCGTCATCGGCATGGCGGTCTCCGGCGGCATCAACGTCGTCGTCGAACGCTTTGCTTACCGCCCGCTGCGTAAGGCGCCACGACTGGCGCCCCTCATCGCCGCCATCGGCGTCTCCTTCTTACTCGAAAATATCGTGCAACTGTGGCGGGGCAGCGGCTTCACCGCCTTCCCGACGATCTTCCCCATCGGCGGGTTTAGCATGGGCGGCGTGCATATCAACTATCTCGACATCTTCATCGTCGTGCTCTCCGTCGGCTTGATGTATGCCCTGGCGCGTTTCATCAACACGACGAAGCTGGGCCGGGCGATGCGCGCCACCGCGCAGGACCCCGAGGCCGCCGCGCTGATGGGCGTCAACATCAACCGCACCATCACTGTCACGTTCCTGGTGGGCGGCGCGCTGGCTGGAGCAGCCGGCGTCATCTACAATATGTACAATGGCCAGGTCTGGTTCCTGACGGGATTCCAACTCGGCCTCATCGCGTTTACCGCTGCTGTGCTCGGTGGCATCGGCAACGTCTACGGCGCCGTTGTCGGCGGCTTCTTGATCGGGCTGATCCAGTCGCTGACCATCCAGTACCTGCATAATGGTCTGGCCTGGAGCAACTCCGTCGTCTTCGCGATACTGGTGCTTATCCTGATTGTCCGCCCTTCAGGTCTTCTCGGACAGCAAGTGCCTGATAAGGTGTAGAAGGATACGAACATGTCGGTAAAAGTGCAGCGGGCGCATGGCGTGAAAGAGACTATCGCCGCATACCGCGCCACCGTCTCCCAGTTCCTCGATGACACGATGGTAGGCAACAGACCGCTTCGGTGGTATACCAGCGGATGGCGGCTGGGCATCTTCTGGCTTGTCGTGGCGGTCATCTTTCCCTATGCCGTCACGGATCTGAGCATCCAGACAAGCGCTATCGCCGTCGGCATCTATGTGATGCTGGCGCTGGGCCTGAACATCGTCGTCGGCTTCGCCGGACTGCTCGACCTCGGCTACGTGGCCTTCTACGTCATCGGCTCCTATACCGTCGCCGTATTCACCAGCGGTGAGATCGCGGATAGCCACGGCAATCCGCACATCATTCGCATGTTCTCGGTCTGGGAGCTGATCCCCCTTGCCGCGATTCTGGCGGGCGTCTTCGGCGTCCTGCTCGGCGCGCCGACGCTGCGGCTGCGCGGCGACTACCTCGCCATTGTGACGCTCGGCTTCGGCGAGATCGTGCCGGATGTCTTCCGCAATATCCCGTTCTTCTTCCAGCAAAATGGCAT